>CAZNTI010000088.1:0-7353 GCA_964575885.1 uncultured Terricaulis sp. | reverse complement strand
CTCGTTTCCAATCGACCGCGACATGACTGCAGCGGCGTTGGGCTTTCACGCGCCTGCGGCCAATTCGCTGGACGCGGTGGGGTCGCGCGATTTTGCGCTGGCGGCGCTGTCGAACCTCGCCATTGCGGCCACGCATCTGTCGCGGCTCGCCGAAGAGATCGTGCTGTGGACCAGCCCGCAATTCGGCTTCGCCAGTCTGAGCGATGCATGGTCCACCGGCTCCTCGATCATGCCGCAGAAGCGCAACCCCGACGCCGCTGAACTCATTCGCGCCAAGGCGGCGCGCATCGGCGCCGATTTCGGCGCCCTGAACGCAGTCGTGCAAAAGCTGCCGCTCGCCTACGCCAAGGACCTGCAGGAGGACAAAGCGCTCACCTTTGCCGCCTTCGACAGCTTCGGGCTCTGCCTCACCGCCATGCTCGGCATGACCGAGAGCATGCGTTTCAACCGCGAGGTCATGCGCGAAGCGGCTACGCGCGGCTATTCGACCGCCACCGACTTGGCCGATTGGCTGGTGCGCGCGTTGAAATTGCCGTTCCGCCAAGCCCACGAAGTCACTGGCCGCATTGTGCGCCGCGCCGAAGAGCATGGCGTACGCGAGCTCTCGGCGCTCCCATTAAGCGAGTTTCAGGCTATCGAACCGGGCGTCACCGAGGCGGCGCGCGCGCTGTTGACGGTTGAAAAATCCGTCGAGAGCCGGGATAGCTACGGTGGAACCGCCCCGGAGCGGGTGCGCGAGCAGGTCGCGCGCTGGAAGGAGATGTTCGAATGAGCCGTCTCATGCTGGCCTTCGCGGCGCTGCCCATGCTCGCCGCGTGCGGCGTACAGGGCGATCTCGCGCGTCCCGATCCGCTCTGGAACCGCGAGGACGCGATCCGGCGCGAGTGCCAGCAGCAGCTGGAGCGCAACCAGGAACAGGATGCGCGCTGCGCCCAGTACCAAACCGGGGTGCAAACCACGCGATATCGCCGAAGCCGTCGGCACGCCGGCCTACGTTTATTCCTCCGCCACGCTCAAGCGTCACTATCGCGTGTTCAAGCAAGCGTTCGCGCCGCGCGACGTGCTGGCGGCTTTTGCGGTCAAGGCCAACGCAAACATCGCCGTGCTGGCGACGCTGGCGCGCATCGGCGCAGGCGCTGACACCGTGAGCCAGGGCGAAATCGAGCGCGCGCTTAAAGCCGGCGTGCCGCCGGCGCGAATCATCTTCTCCGGCGTTGGAAAAACCGAAGCTGAACTCGCCTTCGCAGTGCGCGCGGGCGTGCATCAGATCAACGTCGAAAGCCGCGCCGAATTGGAGATGCTGGCTGGCGTGGCCGCGCAGCTCGGCGCACGCCCCGCCATCGCAATCCGCGTCAATCCCGACGTCGGCGCCGGCGGCCACGAGAAGATCTCCACCGGCAAAAGCGACGCCAAGTTCGGCGTCTCGCCTGAACTGGCGCTTGAGCTCTATCGGCGCGCCGGGGCCGACCCCGATCTCGACGCCAAGGGCTTCGCGGTTCACATCGGCAGCCAGATCAAGAATCTGGGGCCGCTCGAAGCGGCTTTTCGGGTGCTGCGCGGCCTGGCCGAACAGGGGCGCGGCGAGGGTCTTTCGATCGAACGGCTTGATCTCGGGGGCGGCCTTGGCGTGCCCTATTTCAACGACCCCGACCCGCCCTCGCCTGCCGACTACGCCGACATGGTCAACCGTGTTTTTGCGGGCCTCGACATCGCCCTCGCCTTCGAACCGGGGCGGATGATCGCGGCCAATGCCGGTGTGCTGCTCTCGCGCGTCGTGCGCGTTCAGGAACGCCCGGCGCGCCCTATCCTGGTGCTGGACGCGGGCATGAACGATCTCATCCGGCCGGCCATCTATGACGCCTTCCATGATCTCAAGCCGCTCGCCGAGCCGGCGGCAGGCGCAGCATTTGCCGCCGCCGATGTCGTCGGCCCAATCTGCGAAACCGGCGACACCTTCACCCGCAACCGCCAGCTGCCGCCGCTCGCCGCCGGCGATCTGGTGGCCTTCATGACCGCCGGCGCCTACG
Source organism: uncultured Terricaulis sp. (assembly GCA_964575885.1). Taxonomy (GTDB): domain Bacteria; phylum Pseudomonadota; class Alphaproteobacteria; order Caulobacterales; family Aquidulcibacteraceae; genus Vitreimonas. Next base: position 5,326 of record CAZNTI010000088.1, on the reverse strand, counting down.
GCGCGGTGATGGCGTCGACCTACAACGCCCGCGCGCTTATTCCCGAGGTCCTGGTCTGTGGCGACCGCTTCGAGATCGTGCGGCGGCGCTGGGAAGTGGCCGAGCAAATGCAGCTGGAACATGTGCCAGACTGGTTGGAAGATCACCCATGAAAACGTTGTTCGCCGCGCTTTTCGCCACCGTCCTTGCCGCCTGCGCAACTGCGCCGGCCCCGCAGGACACATTCTTCGCCAACCTTCAGGCGCTGTGCGGGCAAGCTTTCGCGGGACGCGTGGTAAGCACGGATGCCGCCGATGCGCAGTTCGCCTCGCAACCGCTGGTGATGCACGTTCGCGAATGCGGCGCAGACGCCATCCGCATCCCGTTTCATGTCGGCGACAACCGCTCGCGCACCTGGGTAGTGAGTCGGACCGAAGCGGGCCTGCGCCTAAAGCACGATCACCGCCACGAGGACGGCAGCGAGGACCGTCTTACGCAGTATGGCGGCGACGCTGCAGGGGGCGGCGGCGCGGTGCGCCAGCAATTTCCCGCCGACGCATTCTCTCAGCAGCTCTTTCGCGAAAACGGCATTCCTGCTTCGGTCGACAACGTATGGGCCATGGAGATCGAGCCGGGGCGGCTATTCGCGTACGAACTGCGCCGGCCCAACCGCTTCTTCCGCGTCGAGTTCGATCTAAGCAGGCCTGTGCCGGCGCCACCGCCGCCATGGGGTGGCGATTAACCAAGCACCCCGATAACTGCGCCGAAGACGCGACGGCCATGGTTTGGCCCAGCGCGCCCTGTTAGGCTTTGGCCTGCCCGGCCCATGAAGCTTGAAGACGCCCTCTCTCAGCTCGCCCGCGAGACCAAGCGCGCCCGCGGACGGCTGGCGCTGGAGCGTCTGCTGCGCGCGGGGCTGGTGTTGCTTTTGGCCGCAGCCGGGTGGACGTCGATTGCGCTGTTTGGGGTGCATGAGCGGCTGGCGCCGCTGCTGCAAAGCCTCACCGCGATCGCTGCAGTGCTTGGCCTCGCTTGGCTTGCTGCGCGCGCGCGCAGCAGGTGGCGCCGCCCCACCGACGAAGACGCCCGCGCCCGCCTCACCGCCGACGCCCATCTCGACGCTGGCGCGTTCGACTCGCTGCGCGATCAACCCGCCCGTTTCGACACCGCCGCACTGGCGCTGTGGCGCCGCGACCGCGAACGAGCGCTGACACACGTGGCCTGGCTGCGCGCCGGGCCGCTGCGGCCGCGGCTGGATGAAATCGATCCGTTCAAGCTGCGCTACGCCGCAGCGCTTGCGTTGATGGCGGGGCTGGTAGTGGCAGGCCTCGCGGCGCCCGACCGGCTTGCGCGCGCGTTCCTGCCGAATCCCGGACCCCTGCTCGGCGATCGAGCGATGGTGGTCGAGGCGTGGCTGACGCCTGCGTCCTACACTGGCGCCGCCCCGGTCTCGATCAGCGACCGCCTGGACGAACGCGTGGTCACGCCGCCCTCGGTGGAAGCGACCGTGCGCGTCGCTGGTCCGGTAGGCGCGCCGATCCTGGTGTTCGAAGGCCGCGGCGGACGCCGCAACGTGGCGTTCACACGCGCCGCCGACGGGGCCTGGGAGGCGCGTCTCGCCCTCCCCGGCCCAGGGCGGTTGAAGGTCGTGCGCTTTCACACCGAAGCCCAGTGGCGCATCGCACCGGGCGCCGACCAGCGCCCGAGCGTCGCGTTCGCCGCCCCGATCGCGCAGCTGAACGAAGAGATCGTGCAGGTGGCGTGGCGCGCACGCGACGACTTCGGCGTGCGCGGGCTGGCGCTGCGGGTGACCCCGGTCGCACCGCCGCCTGGTTTGGAGCGCGCCGATCCGGTGGATACCGCCATTGAATCGCCCGCCGGCGATCCGCGCGAAGCCGAAGCCCAAATCGACCTCGACCTGGCCTCGCACCCTTACGCAGGGATGCAGGTTGAGGCGCGGTTGGTGGCGTTCGACGCGCTTGGACAAGAGGGGCTAAGCGATCCCTTGCGCATCACGCTGCCGGAGAAAGTGTTCCTGCAGCCGCTAGCGCGCGCAGCGATCGAAATCCGGCGCCACATCCTGGCCGAGCGCCGCCCTTACCGACAGGCGCCGCGCGAGCGGGTGCGCACGATTATGGCTGGAGACATCCTCACCGGCGCCCAGACCATTGACGTGCGCGACACCCGGCGCAGCCCCCCGAGCCGGGGCGCGCCGGCCGGAGTGCAGCGCGCCGCACGCCTGGTCGACGCGCTGACGATGACGCCTGAAGACGGGTACTACAGCGACCTCGCCGTCTATCTGGGCTTCCGGTACGCGCGCGCTGAACTCGCTGCCGCGGAAAGCATCGGCGACACCGACGCGGCCGCCGACACTTTATGGCGCACGGCGCTGCGCGCCGAGTATGGCGGCGCCGCAGACGCGCGGCGCGCGTTGGAGGAAGCGCAGCGTCAGCTGGCCGAAGCGCTGGCCTCTGGCGCCCCGCCCGAGCGCATTCGGCAATTGGTCGAGGCGTTGCGGCGCGCCACCGACGCGTATCTGCAGGCGCTGGTGCAAGAAGCGCTGCGCAACGGCGAGCGCGCCAACCTCGAGGACACCGAAGAGAGCGCCAACATCAGCGGCCAAGACATCGAACAGCTACTGCGCGAAGTGCAGCGCTTGAGCGAACAAGGCCGCACCGCCGAGGCGCAGGCGCTGCTGGCGCTGCTGGCGCAAATTCTCGCCAACCTCGACGTGCAGCTCGCCAGCGGCCAGGGCGGCGGCGAAGGCGGCCCTCAAGATCAGGCCATGCAGGAGAGCATGGACGAATTATCCGAAACCATGGGCGAACAGCGCGCGCTGCGCGATCAGACCCAACAGCAACAACAAAGCGGCCAACAAGACGGCCAAGGTGGCGGCGGCGGCCAGCAGCAGGGCGGTCAAAGCGGGAGCGAACTTGCCGAGCGTCAGGCGCAAATCCGCCAAGGCCTGGCTGGCGCGCAAGAGATGGCCGACGAGGCGGGCGCCGGCGAAAGCCCGGATCTGGACGCCGCCGGCCAAGCCATGGGCCGCGCCGAAGAGGCGCTGCGCCGCGGCGATCTGGCCGGCGCCGAAGCGGCCCAGAATGCCGCGCTCGACAGTCTGAGGCGAGGCGCCGAGCAGCTGGCGGCGCAGATGCGCGACGGCGACGAACAAGGCGGACGCCCCGGCAGCCAAAGCCTAGGCGAAGGCGAAAACGAGGATCCGCTGGGACGCAGCCAAAGCGGGTCCAACCCGAACGCCCGGATCAATGACGGCGAAGGCGGCGCCGATCCGCTCAGCACGCGCCAAATCTTCGACGAAATCCGCCGCCGCGCCGAAGACCCCAATCGCCCCGAAGCTGAGCGGGAGTATCTGCGCCGCCTGCTCGACCGCTTCGGCGACAGCTGAACGAGGTCGGCCCAGCGCTGGCTTTCGCCGGCTCCGGCTTTGCAGTAGCTGTTGCAAAAATTTCTACGGGGGATGAGATGATCTCTGCTCGCGCGCTCGTCGCCAGCGCCGTCACCGCGGTCTTCACCGGCGTGGTAGGGTTTTTGTCAGCCGCCTATCTTCAGCATCAGTCCAGCCAGGAACGCATGCGCGAACTGGCCGCCGCGCATCAGCTTGAACTGGAGCGCATCGAGCAGGAGCAGAACCAGCGCACCGAGCGTGACCGCGATCTGCTCACCCAGGGCTTGTACGATTCCTGGACGGCGCAGCCGTTGGCGGGGCAAGCCACGCTGGCCCGCGAGACGATCGATCGCCATCCCGGCCTGAACTACGCGCAGCTGCTCGGCCACAGCGAACTCAACGAGGAAGAGCGCGAGGCGCTGCGCGCGGTGGTGGGCTTCTGGATGCGAGTGGATGACCTGTCAAACGACGATTCGCTCGACATGGAGCGCCTCACTCAGCGCCTTGGCCCCGCCGCGACCGGCTGGGAGCCGCATCTGGAAGCGCTTGTGCGCGAACTCGAACAGGATGCCGCCTACAATTCCGCGTTCTACGCGCGCGACGGCGTCAAGCGCGTGGCCGATCTCGAGCGGCAACGTGGGGCCGGTGCGGATCGACTGCCAAGGCGTCCGCCGCGCACCTCGAACTATCCGTGAAACCGCCGCGCCGCAGCTGTCGCACACCCAAGGAGAACGCCATGCGCGTGATCATCGCCCTCTCCGCTTTCACCACGGTTTTGGGCGCCTGCTCGCCGCCCCCCGAGCGCCCTGCTGAACCGCCGGCTGCGCCACCGCCGGCCGCGATCGTATGCAATGAGCTGCAGCCCGACGCTTCAAAGCAGGTGCGGATCGAAGACGAACTCGCGGTAGCCGCCGCCGACCTGCGCGGCGGTGAAATCGCGCCGGGAGTCTACGATCTTGCCCGCGCGGTGCGGGTGAACGCCGCCACCGGCTGGAGCGGCGCGCGCGCAGCCGTGCTTGAGGTGAGCGAAGCCGCCGACGGCGCGGTGACGTTCAACTGGGCTAGCGCGGCCGGCGACGCCGCGCGCGACTCATGGACAGCGGATTTCAGCGAGTCGCCGCAGCCGCGCCTGACGTACACGTGCGGGCGCTTCGGCGCCATCGACGCGGCCTTCACTGCAGAACCGGGCGCGCTCACACTGCGCCTTCAGGACGGGGCCGACGGACAATTGTTGCTGAGCTTCGAGCGACGCGGGCAATGACCGCGCCGCGTCGAACCTCGCTTTAGCCGCGCAACGCCAGCAATTCGCCCTCGGCGTGTGGCGCATCGCCTGCCGCCGCAGCTGGCTGATCGAGCAGCAGCGGCTCTTCGGTCTCGGCCGGCGACACCATCGCTGGCCCCCCCGCAAAGGCGGCGTCCGAGAAATTCGCAAACGTCGCTTCCAGGTCGACCGCGTCGGCGGGCGGGTTTTCGACCCTGATCTGAAACGGCACCGCCGCCCCTGCGGGCAGCGCCTGATCAGAGACCACGTTCACCAGCTCGAAGATTTCATGCGAGCGGGTGTCGCGCAGGGAAATCCGTACCGGGGGAACCTGCTTGTCATCGCGGCCAATGTTCCGGACTTCACCAGACACCAGCAGCACCGGGGTGGCGCCATCGAAATCGCGTTCAACAGCCAAGTCGTAAAACTCGAGGCCGTACACGTTCACGTCGAGCCCGAGAGCCGCAAAGGCGCTGGCCGACCGCGGCCACATTTCGGCGACGTCCTGACGGAACGCCACCATGCCGGTGGCGGACGCGGCAAGCGCTGCGCCGGTGGCGCCCCAGACCACAACCGCGGCGCGCATCCGCTCGCGGCGCATGCGTTCTGCCTGCTGGGCGCGGAAGTTGGCCGCAGCCGACGGCGCAGGCCCGGGCGACTCCGAGGCGCGGCGCAATCTT
>CAZNTI010000087.1:638-7356 GCA_964575885.1 uncultured Terricaulis sp. | reverse complement strand
TTCGTACAAGCCCCCGAGGCGGGTGAACGCCCCGACCGCGGCGCCGCCCGGCTCGGTCCAACCTTCGACGCGACCGTAGGAGAGGCGCGGACTGAAGGTGGCGTCGGGATATTCGCCCTCGCCGAAGGCGCGGAAGCGGGCCCGCGCGATGCGCTCCTGCGCGCGCGCCACCGGGCCCTCCACGCTGGCCACGAATTGCTGCTGCACGGCGCGCGCATCGCCGTCCCAGCTGCGCACAAACTCGATCAGCGGATCGTCTGAGGCGGCGATCGCGTCGACGCCGCCGGCCCAAAGCTGCATCCGATAGGCGTGGTCGGCGAGGCGCGAGCCGGCCAGGCGCGCCGCCACCGCCTCGGGGCTGTCGCCGCCGAGGATGCGCTGCACCAGCGGGTCGTCGGCGCCGAGATCGGCGCGCATTTGCTCAAGCCAGAACGCCAGATGCAGCTGCTCGAAGGCCGGCTCGACCGGGCGCTGCGCATTCAGCGCCTGCTCAACCAGGGGCAGACGCGCCGGGCTGTACCGTTGCAGACGTTCGCCCTCGGGTTTGGCGCGTTCGTCGGCGGCGCGCACCAGATCGCGCGCCCAGCCGAACAGCAGCGAGCGCTCGCCCGCGCGCGGTTCGAGGTTCTGGTGCCGCAAGAAGAAGGCGCGGTAGCTGGCCTGCGCGCGCGCCACCTCTCCCCAGGCGTCGCCGACTTCGCGCTGGGCGGCGCGGTTGCGGCGCACCCGCGCCTGCAGATCCCGCTCCACCGCCTCGACGCGACCAAAGCCCTGGGCGCTCAAGAGCGCCTGATGGCGTCCGGTAAAGCCTTTAAGCGCGTTCTCGACGTTTTGCAGCGCGCTCGAAGCGATGCGCGACTGGTCAGGACCTTCGGCCGCATAAGCCGCGATGCGCGCGCGCGCGCTGGCCAAGGCCGCCAGCCGCCACGGCAGATTGACATCGCGCTCGAAGGCAAGCTGCGCAGTGGTGAGAAGCCGCGAGGTGCGGCCCGGATTGCCGGCGATGAGCACCACCTCGCCTTCCTCAAGCGGCGTGAAGCGCATGCGCAGATGTTCGGGAGTCGCTGCGGGGCGGCCGTTTTCATAGGCGCGCAGGAAGGCGAAATCGACGCAGTAGCGGGGGAAATTGAAATTATCCGGATCGCCGCCGAAGGCGGCCATGGCGTGATCGGGGGCGAACACAAGGCGCACGTCGTCGTAGCGGCGGAAGCGGTAGAGCGCGTAGCGACCGCCCTGATACAGCGTCACCACTTCGCAGCGATTGACGCTCGCCGTGCACTCGCCTTCGATGCGATCGATCTCGGCGTCGCGCGCGCGCGCGAACGCCTCCGGCGCTGCGCCCGCGGTTGCGGCGCCGACGCGGGCGGTGACGTCGCTGACCCCGGTCAACACCTGCACGCTCATGTTGGGGCAGCGCACTTCCTCGGCGCGGGCCCGCGCCATGAAGCCGTCGGCAATGTAATTGCGCTCGGCGCTCGACAGCGCGGTGATGCACGACACCACGCAATGGTGGTTGGTGAGCACCAGGCCGCGCGCGCTGACATTGGAGGCCGAGCACCCCGGCACCCGCGCCGAGCCGGCCATCACCCGCTCAAGCCAGGCTTGATCGGGGGCCCAGCCCATCTGCTGCTGCATGCGCGCGGCGGGGAAGTTGTCGAATGTCCACATCCCCTCCTCGGCCGCAGTCGGCGTGACAGCGAGCCAGGCCATGGCCAGCGCGGCCGCTGCAGCCGCGTGCGCTTTGCGTCTCATGATCTTCTCCCCCGTATCGCACGTTGGCTCTATGGCTTGGCTTCCTGCGCCGCCTCAAGACCAAGCGCCGCCAGCATTTGCCCTTGTACGCTCGGCGAGAGTTCATCCGCCTCGGCGATGAACTCGCGCACCGACTGCGCATCCGCGCCAGTGATCAGCACGTGGGCGCTGTCAACGTTGTCGCCATCACCGCCGTCGTGGGCGTTGATCTGGATGCGTTCGCCGTCGCCGCCGCCGATCGAGATCGAGACGTTGCCGTTGTCGCCGCCGGCGCTCTTGCTCTCGGCGCCGATGCTCATCTCAAAGCCCGGCATCCGCAGCGCCATCACTTCCGGCGCCGCGCTCTGCGGCGGCGGCGTCGCCGCCAGGGCCCGCATCGCGCCGGCGTCGAGCAGGGCGGATGCGCCGCCGGCGGCGCGCGCGGCCACCTGCAGGCCGTCGGGCGCGGTGACGAGGTAGGTCTGCTCGCCCGCAAGCGCGCGCACTTCCAACGTGTAGCCAGGCCCCGCCGCGGCGGCGACCTCGCCTTCAGAGCCGCCGGAAACCGGGCCGTCGGAAACCACCACCGGTCCGCAGGCCGCCAGACACAACGCCAGGGCTGCGATCAAAATGCGCATGTTCAAACTCCCGTCGCGGCTATTCTCACTAGGCGCCGCCCCCACGCAAGGCGTGCGCTCCCTCGCGAAATTTCCGCTACACCATGGCGCGCCCCGCGTTCGCGCGCTAGCGTTGCAATGGTAGCAGGGGGATGCACGATGGCCCGTGTTGCGCTTTTTTGCGACGGTACCTGGAACGACCCCAACGACCCCAATCCCACCAACGTGCACTGGCTCGCCCAGAGCGTGGCCCCGGAAGCCGGCGGGGTGAAGCAGACGGCGCTCTATTTCGACGGCGTGGGCGTTCAGGAGAACAAGTTTACCGGCGGGATTTGGGGCCGTGGCCTCGACGATAAGGTGGAAGAAGCTTATCGCGGCCTCTGCAAGGCCTACGAGCCTGGCGACGGCGTCTATCTGTTCGGCTTCAGCCGCGGCGCCTACACCGCGCGCAGCCTGGCGGGCCTGATCCGCAAGTGCGGCATCGTCGCGAAAGACCACCTCGACAAGGTGTCGCGCGCGATGCAGGTCTATCGCTCGCGCGATAGCGGCCCGGACTCCGATCAGGCAAAAGCCTTCCGCAACGCCTATGCCTGCACCTGCGTCGATGGCGCTCTGCTCGATCTGACCCGCGAAACCGCGCGTCCCGAGGACGCCAAGCGCATGCTGCGCATCACCTATATCGGGGTCTGGGATACGGTCGGCGCGCTCGGCGTTCCGGAACGGGTGTGGTTTTCAAAGCACGTCAACAAAAAGCATCGCTTCCACGATTGCGATCTCTCGCGCTGCGTGGAGTGGGCGCGCCACGCGCTTGCCATCGACGAAACCCGCAATGCGTTCGAACCTGCGCCCTGGACGCCAGAGAGCGTCGAGGCGGTCAATAGGATGCATCGCGAGTTCCGCGCCGAGCAGGATTGGTTTCCCGGCGGCCATGGCGCGGTGGGCGGCGGCGGTCCGGAGCGGCGGCTCTCCGACGCGGCGTTGCTTTGGATCGCCGAAGGCGCCGAGCGCGCCGGGCTCGTGTTCGACGACCATAACGGCCACCTCGCCCGCGCGCGCGCCAATGCTAACCCGGTCGAGGGGGAGCTCAACAACACCGGCAGGAAAAACTGGCTGATGACGCTGCGCGGGGAAGGTCCACGCACCAAGGGGCTGCCCCAGGTCGCCGCCGATTTGAGCGACGGCGCGCTGCGGCGCATGCGCGAAAGAGCGGACTATCTCGGCGGCGACAGCCAGGAGGTGCGCTGGCGGCGCACGACGCTGGCGGCGGTGATCAAGGCGCTGGGGCTCTAGCGGGTGCGCTCGAAGCGAACCACCTTCTGCTCGCGGTCGACATAGGCCACCTTGTAGCCTGCGCCCATCCAGGCGCGCGCGTGACTGTGATAGCCTTCGTTGTCGTTGGCCCAGAAGGCGCGATGCTTGACGGCGCTCTGCGGCAATTGCTTGCCGATAATGGCCTCGATCTCCTCGAACGAGAGCATTTCGGCGCGCCCGTTCTTCCGATTGAGATGAGCTTGCAACGCTTTGTACTTACGCAGCATCGACGCCTCTCCCGCACGCGGTGGACCAAACGCTCCAACTCTGCTTACGGGTGGGAAAAATCTGCGATTTGCAGTGAACAAACGGTTACTGGCGGCCGCGGCGGTCGTTACGAAGGCGCAATGCGCAAGCGCGCCGCTGCGGAACCTTTTACCGTGCGCGGCGTTGGGCGCTCGCGGGAGACGTTGGCGCAGCAAGGAGAGGGCCATGAGCGAACACACGCAAGACAAACCGCAAGCGGCGCAAAAGGTGCGCGCTGACAAGGGCGGCGGCGGGGCGCGCTGGCTGATCGGCGCGGCGGTGGCGGCGGCGGTGGTGCTCGCCGGCGGCTACGCGATGTGGACGATGTGGGGCCCGACACCGAACGACAGCGTAGAAACCGCGGCGAACGATCCTTACGCCTCCGAGCCGCTGTCGGCGCTGGCGCCCGACGCCGGTCCCGACGCGTCCGCCAGCGACGACAGCGTCGCTGCGCCCGCCGCGAGCGAACCTGCGCCGACCCCGGCGCGCCGGCGTGCGCCGCGCCCCGAAGAGGTTCCCGAAGCGACCATCGGCGTCACGCCGGCGAACGCGAACGCCGAGGAGACGCTCCAAAGCGGCGGCGACGACATCGTCATCACTGCGCGGCGGCCGATCTGGGCCTCGACGCCGAGTGCGCGCCGGCTCTCAGCGCTCTATCCGGAGCGGGCGCTCGAGCGCGGCCGCGAGGGCGAAGCGCGGCTGGCCTGTGTGGTGCAAGAGCGCGGCGTACTCGACTGCGAACGCATCGAGGAAACCCGCGCCGAGTTCGGCGCGGCGGCGCTCAGGGTGGCGCGCACGTTCCGCCATTCCACCACCCTCGCCGACGGCGGCAACGCGGTCGGCACGCCGGTGAATTTGCGGGTGGTGTTCCGCATCGCCGAGGACGAGCGGCGCAGCTGAGCGGGGCTGCTCGCTTTTGCCTCGGCCGTCCTTTCCGTTTGTCGGCGCTTGGAAAGTGACGGCTGCAGGCAGCGTCAGGCGAGTGCCGCTTTCGGCGCGACACCGCACCGCGCGGCGGCGGAGCGAAGGGTCTTGTCACGCGACCACAAGGCCGATCCCGATGTGAGCGCAGCGGATGCGAGCAAACTGGAGTCAACATAACCAAGACCAGACGCCGCAAGTTTGTGACGATCGATGAAGATCATCACTTCGTCATGCGTCGCCGCAACCGGCTTCGGCAGATTGTTCAGATAGCGCAATACTTCTGAGCGCTTTGTGACGCTGCCCAACGCGATCTCGCCAATCACAAAAGGATGCGCAAGTACTTGGTTGTTCATCAGCAGGCCCGCCAATTGCTGATCGGATGCGCGCAGATGGTCGATCCACACGGACGTGTCGACCAAGATCACGGGGCTAAGCCGGACGGCGGCGCGGCGGCGCTTTAGCCTTTGGATCGCTGCCGCCGAGACGCGCCAAGCGGCGCGCGCTCTCGCGCTCGATCAGCGCCTTGAGCGCCTCGCGCACGAGCGCGGTCTTTTCGCTGACCCCGGTGAGGGCTTCAGCTTCGGCGAGCAGGTCGTCATCGAGGGCGAGCGTGGTGCGCATGGAGCACGGAGTATGGCATCAAATGATGCTGGTGGCAATGCTGACCAGCCAAAGCTGGGATCGTCCGCTTCTGGCCCTTTCAGGCCACTCGCTTCGGGTATTTGCCTCTACTATCTTGCAACGTTCCGTGTGGACTGAGCATTGCCAAGGGAAAGGGTATGAAACGCGTGTATCCAATTCGAGGTCGCGTGCCGGTAACCGTCGGCCGCCCAGTCGGATTTCGTCCTGATCCAGCTCTTGGGAAACAGAGAAACCCGTTCCGCCTAACGATCGGCGGGCTTGACCATCAGTACACATCTTTCGGCAACGGAAACGCAAACGTTGAAAAACAACGCAAGGCGTTCTTAAGAAAGATCACTCAACTCAGAGCTATTGGCTATGAACTCCCCGAGGATTTCCTTCAAAGGAGGTATCCGAGAGTTTTTGAGATTCATCCGGTCGATCTCGAAATAGCGGTTGCAGACACAACGGCAAGAGAGGCAAAGGCTGCAGGCCCAAGAGAGGCGATCGTCCCTTTCCCGTCCGAACGTATTTGTCCTAGCTGCGATATTGTCTACGCCTCGCGCGAAGGTCAGGCAGCCTTTAGGGAGAGCGTCCTGGCGGCTTATGGGTGCCGGTGTGCGGTCACGGGCTGCACCGTCGAGCGCGCACTCGATGCCGCGCACATCATCCCCTATGTTGACCGTAGATCGCATCTCGTTGTGAATGGGATCTGCTTCAGAACCGATGTGCACAGACTGTTCGATTCGGGCCTGATCGAGGTGACCCCAGACTACGAAATCAGAGTATCGTCTGCTCTCGAAACTTCGGACTATTTCCGGTTCCAAGGAACGTCATTGAACGTACCCGCGGAGGAGCAATTGCAGCCCTCGCGGCACTTGCTGTCGGTACGCCACCGGTTCGTCGAGTTTGCGAACGAACTCCAGAAATAATCCGTAAAGCCCCTTTGTCGGTCATGGTCAACGGCCCAATCCGGCGACGTCGCGCCTTAGCGCTTGCAGCATCGCGATTGGCTCGATTGAAGCTGTTAGGCCGTTGATGAAATATGGCGCTTCGGCCCGCCGTGGCCCGGAGCGGACGCAAGCAAAGCCTTCCCCTCTCCCTCCCATGGAGGGAGAGGGGAAGGGGTGAGGGTGGCGTTCAAGGCCTGGAAGTGTTGCACGACATGGGAAAGCGCGTCCTGTACATCAGGGCTGGCGCGGGGGGCCCCCCCCCCCCCCACCCCCCCCCCGCGGGGGGGGGGGGGGGGGGGGCGGCGCACAAAACGG
>CAZNTI010000087.1:0-628 GCA_964575885.1 uncultured Terricaulis sp. | reverse complement strand
GGAGAGGGTAGGTCCGCTCTCGGCAAAAAGCGGGCTCTCGCTACCGCCCAAACTTCTGAAACTTGATCCGGCTCGGAATGATCTCGCTTACGCCCAGGCGGCGCATCTTGTCTTGTTCGTAGCTGTCGAAATCGCCTTCGAACCATTCCACGTGTGAGTCGCCTTCAAACGCCAGAATATGCGTCGCCAGCCGGTTCAAGAACCAGCGATCGTGGCTGATCACCACCGCGCAGCCGGCGAAATCCTCAAGTGCTGCTTCCAAGCTTTGCAGCGTTTCAACGTCGAGATCGTTGGTCGGTTCGTCGAGCAGCAGCACATTGGCGCCGGTGAGCAGCGTCTTGGCGAGGTGGACGCGATTGCGTTCACCGCCCGAGAGCAGCCCGACCTTCTTCTGTTGATCGGCACCCTTGAAATTGAAGCTCGACACGTAAGCGCGGCTCGGCACATCGCGCCCATTGATGCTGAGAATGTCGAGGCCGCCTGAGATTTCCTCCCAGATGTTCTTGTTGGGATCGAGGCTGTCGCGCGACTGATCGACGAAACCAAGCTTCACGCTTTCGCCGATCTCGATGGCGCCGGCGTCAGGCTTCTCTTGCCCAGTGATCATGCGAAACAGCGTCGATTTGCC
>CAZNTI010000086.1:0-7362 GCA_964575885.1 uncultured Terricaulis sp. | reverse complement strand
AACGACGCCGCACATGATCGCCATCGGATGCGCGTCGCGGCGGAAGCCCTCGAAGAAGCGGTCGAACTGGGCATGCAGCATGGTGTGGTAGGTGATGTTGTGGTCGAACTCCTTGAGCTGCTTTTGGTTCGGCAATTCGCCGTGCAGCAGCAGGTAGCAGACCTCGATAAAGCTCGAACTCTCGGCCAGTTGATCGATCGGATAGCCGCGATAAAGCAGCACCCCCTCGTCGCCGTCGATATAGGTGATCTGACTTTCGCAGCTGCCGGTGGAGGTGAAGCCCGGATCGTATGTAAAGACGTGGCCGTCGCTGTAGAGTTTGCGGATGTCGATGACGTCTGGGCCGACCGAGCCCCCGTAAACCGGCAGTTCGAGCTGCTTGTTGTTGACGATGAGCGTGGCCGGCGATTTCGTGGTGATCTTGCTTTGCATGGTCGTCGTCCTCAAACTTGATCCGCAATCCGCGCGAGGGCTTCCTCGCGGCCTAACAATTCCAGCGCCTGTCCCAGGTCGGGGGCCGGCGCCCCGCCGGTGAGCGCCGCGCGCAGTCCCGGGCCGATCTTGGCGAGCCCGACGCCCTCATCTGCGGCGAACGCCTTCAGCGCGGCGCCGATCGGCTCGTGTGTCCATACGTCCAGCCCCGCGAGCCGGTCACGCAGGCGCCCAAGGCGGGCTTTACTTTCGTCGTTGAGCAAAGATTGTGCGTTGTCGTCAAGCTGAACCGGGCGCCGCGCCAAGAGAAAGCGCGTGAGCCCCGCGAGTTCCTGCAAGGTCTTTGCTCTAATTTTGAGCACTGGCATTGCGCGCAAGAGGAGCGCTTGCGCGGCGGCGTCCGGTTCGGGCGACAGATGCGTGCTTAGCAATTCGAGCAGGCGTTCATCGTCGGCGCCGGCAAGGAAACGGGCGTTGATGGAATCGAGTTTCTTGAAGTCGAGCCGGGCCGGCCCCTTGCCGATAGCGGCGACATCGAAGAGCAGCGCCGCCTCCTCCTTAGTGAGAATATCGTCGTGGCCTGGGCTCCAGCCGAGGCGCAAGAGGTAGGCGGTCAACGCCTCCGGCAGGTAGCCCAAGTCCCTGAATTCCTGAACCGCCGCAGCGCCATGGCGCTTGGACAGCTTCTTGCCGTCTGGACCATGGATGAGCGGCACATGCGCAAACCTCGGCGCCGCCCAGCCCATTGCCTCGAAGATTGGTATCTGCCGCGCCGCGTTGGTGAGGTGGTCGTCGCCGCGGATCACGTGCGTCACGCCCATGTCGTGATCGTCGACGACCACCGAGAGCATGTACGTGGGCGTGGCGTCGGCGCGCAGCAAGACGAGATCGTCGATGTCGCGGCCTTGAATGCGCACATCGCCCTGGATGAGGTCGTGGTTGACGATCTCGGCGTCGTCCGGGGCCCGTAGTCGGATCACGAAGGGCGCATTGGGCGAGGGGGGTGCGCCGCCGTCGCGATAAGGTGAGCGGAAAGCGCGCGTAAGCCGTTCAGCCTCCGCCTGCGCGGCCGCAATCGCGGTCGGGGCTGCGCCCTCCAGCCTCAGCCGCGTGAGTTCTTCGCGCGCCGCTTCTCCCGTTAGCCGGCGCGCCTCCAGCTCTTCGGGGGTGAGGTAACAGCGAAACCCGGTCCCGCGCTCGACCATCGCCTCGGCGACTTCGCGGTGGCGCGCGGCGCGTGCAAATTGAAAGGTGATCTGGCTGTCGTGTCCGAGTCCTAGCCAATCCATGCCGTCGATAATGGCCGCGATCGCGGCGTCAGTGGACCTTTGGCGGTCGGTGTCTTCGATCCGCAGCAGGAAAGCGCCACCCAGCTTGCGGGCGTAGAGCCAATTGAAGAGCGCAGTGCGCGCGCCTCCGATATGAAGATAGCCTGTGGGCGAAGGGGCGAAGCGTGTGACGACGCTCATCTCGGGCAGCGGATATGGGTCAAGACGCGCGCGTGGTAGCACGCGCGCGTCGGTTTCTCCTAGTCGTGTGCTCCGGGAAATGCTGGCGCTGCAGCGCGACCGCTGGATTTTGTGGCTGCCGCTGGCGCAGATCGCCGGGGCGTCGCTGTGGCTGCTCAGTCCGGTTGAGCCGCACTGGCTTTCAGGGCCGCTCTTGGCGCTGTCCTGCACGCTGTCGGCCGTCGCGATCGGCGCCTGGGCCGCGCCGGAGGGGGTGCTGACAGTGCTTCGCCGCTGCCTGGCCGGGGCCTTCGCGCTCGCCGCAGCCGCTGGCGTAGGCGTGTGCGCCGCGCAGTTTCGCGCCGCATCGGTGCACGAGGCGCCGCTCGCGGCGTCCGACGCGCCGCGCGCGGTCGAGGGCTGGGTGACCTCGAATGACGCGGGCGAGACCGGCCCACGGCTGCGGCTTCTGGTGCGCAGCATCGAGGGCGTAGAAACCCCGCCGCGTTATGTGCGCGTCGCCGTGCGCGAAGCGGGCCGGTTGAGCGCGGGGCGCGCTGCGCGCTGCTATGCGGTGCTCGGTGCGCCCGCCGGGCCGATGGCGCCGGGCGCCTACGATTTCGCCCGCCGCGCCTATTTCGAGCGCCTGGCCGCAACCGGATACGCCTACGGACGCTGCCGTCCGCAGGCGTTCGGGCCGCCTGCGGGCTGGCTCGACCGCCAACGCCTGAGGCTTGCCGCGGTCCGCGCCGATCTGTCGGCGGCCATCCAACACGCAGCGCCAGGTCGCGGCGGGGCCATCGCCGCGGCCTTGGTCACCGGCGATCGAAGCTCGATCGACAAAGACACCAACGATGCGTTGCGCGATTCCGGGCTCGGACATTTGCTGTCGGTCTCCGGCATTCACATGGGCGTGGTCGGCGGCCTTACGTTTGCGCTGCTGCTGTGGAGTCTCTCGCTCATTGCGCCGATCGCCTTGCGGTTTCCGGTGAAGAAGCTCGCCGCCGCGGGCGCGCTTATGGTGCTAGGCGCATATCTGGTGATCTCGGGATCGAGCGTGCCGGCGCTGCGCGCCTTCGTGATGGCGTGCGTGGCGTTTGGCGCCATTTTGCTCGACCGGCCGGCGATTTCGATGCGCGGGCTGGCGCTGGCTGCGGTCATCGTGACCTTGCTGTTTCCAGAATCGGTGCTTGAGCCGGGCTTCCAAATGTCGTTTGCCGCGACCATGGCCCTGGTGGCGTTGTTCGAGATCATGAAGCAGGCCCCGCACGAGCCGGCGCTGCCCACGCCAGGGCCATTGATAGGAGCGCTCCAGGCGACAATGCGCGGCATTGGCGGTGTGCTTTTGATCTCATTTGTGGCGGGGCTCGCCACCGATCCTTTCGCGATCTATCACTTCCAACGCTTCTCGCTTTACGCGCTTCCCGCCAACCTGATCGCCGCCCCGATCATGTCGTTCCTGGTAGCGCCGGCGGCGGCCGCGGCGGTGCTGCTGGCCCCGCTTGGCTGGTCGGAACCGGCGTTGCAGCTGATGGCAAGCGCCCTCGACATGGTCGCCGCCATTGGCGCGACATTTGGCGAGCGGCCGGAAGCGGTGAGGGCGCTGCCGCGGCCCCCTGACGCCGCTTTCTTGCTGTGCTCGTTTGCGCTGATCTGGGCATGCGTCTGGCGCGGCGGCTTACGCTGGCTGGCGGCGCCGATGCTTGCGGTGTCGATCGGCGTGTACATCGCTGCGCCCCGTCCGGTAGTGGCGTTCGACGCGGACTTGCGCGCTGTCTTCGCGCGCGTCGAAGGCGCGAACCTTCCGGCGTGGACGCTGATGCCGGGCGCAGGGCGCTCGACCTATGCGCGCGATCGCCTGGGCGCGATGCTTGGCCTCGCTCCGGCAGAGATTGAACGCCTTGCGCCAGCCCATGGCTGCGGCGACCTTGCCTGCGTTTGGCGCAGCCCCGGCGGGGCCGAATTCGCGCTGGTGCGTGCGCCTGAGGGCTTTGAACAAACTTGCCGCAGAGGTGCGGTCGTCATCAGCGCAATAGCCCCGCCATCAGCGTTCGCGTCGTCCTGCGCGCCCGCCGCCGTGCTGGACGAAACCGACTTGGCCACATTCGGCGGCGGCCTGGTCTATGAAACCGACGCAGGCTTGCGCTTCGAGCGCGCGCGACCGGCGCAGATACAGCGCGCGTGGACGCGGCGTGCAGAGGCGCCTCAGGCGTAGCGGCGGATCATCGCCACCAGCTTGCCTTGGATATTGACCCGGTCGGGACCGAAGATGCGGGTCTCATAATTGGGATTAGCTGCTTCCAAGGCTATGGAATTGCCCCGCTTGCGCAGCCGCTTTAGCGTCGCTTCCTCGGCGTCGATCAGCGCCACCACGATGTCGCCGCTCTCTGCGGTGTCCGTACGTTTGAGGATCACCACATCGCCGTCGAGGATGCCGGCCTGAATCATGGAATCGCCCTGCACTTCGAGCGCGAAGTGATCGCCTGACCCCAGCAGGTCGGCGGGCGCGGCAACCCGGCCAATTTCGTTCTGCATCGCCTCGATTGGAATGCCGGCCGCGATCTTGCCGAGGATCGGTATCCCAGCACCCCCGTCGCGTGCTGCGCCCACAACGCTCGGCCGGAACGGCCCACGCCCACGCGGCGACCCGGCGGGCGCGGCTGAATCGGGCAACTTCAAAACCTCCAGAGCCCTTGCCCTGTGCGGCAACCGGCGCAGGAAGCCGCGCTCCTCAAGCGCGGTGATCAGGCGATGGATGCCGGACTTGGAGGCAAGGTCGAGCGCTTCCTTCATCTCGTCGAACGACGGCGAGACCCCTGTCTCTTTGATCCGCTCGTGGATGTAGAGCAGCAGCTCTTTTTGTTTCGCTGTCAGCATGATCTGGACCAAAAAGTGAACACTAAACAGCGTTCTACATCCGTTCACGGCTGGAGGTCAACCCCGTAGCAGATTGCGCGTCGCCAGGCCCACGTCCGGCTGGCGCATCAGGCTCTCGCCGACCAGGAACGCGCCTGCGCCGGCCCGCACCAGCCGATCTATGTCGGCACGGTTGGCGATGCCGCTTTCGGCCACCAACAGCCGCTCCCCACGCGCCCGCGGCGCCAAGCGCTCGGTGACGGCGAGATCGGTTTCAAAGTTCGACAGCGAGCGGTTGTTGATCCCGATGAGAGGCGCCTCAAGGCCGAGCGCGCGTTCAAGTTCGGACTCGTCGTGGACCTCCAGGAGCGCATCCATGCGCCAGCGATCGGCTTCGCCGATCAGGTCGACCGCAAGCGCATCGTCCACCGCCGCCATGATCACCAGGATGGCGTCGGCGCCCATGGCGCGGCTCTCCAGCACCTGCCAGGGATCGACCATGAAATCCTTGCGCAGAACAGGCAGCGCGCATGCCTGCCGCGCGGCGATCAGATGGTCCTCGCAACCCTCAAAGCTCGGCGCGTCGGTGAGCACCGAAAGGCACGCCGCGCCCCCTGCCTCATAAGCTTGCGCCAATGCCGGGGGATCGAAATCGGCGCGGATGAGCCCTTTCGACGGCGATGCTTTCTTGATTTCAGCGATCAGGGCAGGGCGATCGCTGGTTGCGCGCAGCGCGCGCAGAAAGCCGCGCGGCGGGCGCGCGTCGGCATGCTGCTGCATCGCTGCGCGGGGTTTGCGCTGTTTGAGCGCGGCCACTTCTTCGCGTTTGTAAGCGACGATCTTGTCCAGGATGCTCATGGCGCGGCCTTGGTCAGGGCCACCAGCGTGTCGAGCGCCCTGCGCGCTGCGCCGGAATCGAGCGACTCATGGGCACGCTCGTCTGGATCGTCTAGGCCGGCGATCTCCAGCGCGGCCGCCGCATTCACTAAAACCGCTCGCCGGTAGATTGTGCGCC
Organism: uncultured Terricaulis sp.; assembly: GCA_964575885.1. Taxonomy (GTDB): domain Bacteria; phylum Pseudomonadota; class Alphaproteobacteria; order Caulobacterales; family Aquidulcibacteraceae; genus Vitreimonas. The sequence continues at coordinate 1,611 of CAZNTI010000086.1, read as the reverse complement.
CGCCGCCGTCGAGCAGAGCCTTCAACGCGTGCGCGTTGGCGTTGGCGTCGCCGCCGTGAAGGCCCTCATCGACACTGCCGCCGGTGTCGGCGCCCACCACGCGCACCGCCTCGGGCCCAAGCAGGGCGATGACATTGCCGCGCGTGGCCGACAATTCGTCGATGCCGCCCGCCCCGTGCACGACCCATGCGCGTTCGCAGCCAAGCGCGCGCAGGGCCAGCGCCACCGGCTCGGCAAGCTCGGGCGCATACACCCCGACAAGCTGGCGTTTCACGCCGGCCGGGTTTGAGAGCGGGCCGAGCAGATTGAAGATGGTGCGTTTGCCAATCTGCTTGCGCGCCGCCGCTACGTGGCGCATGGCCGGGTGGTGGTTCTGCGCGAACAGAAACGCCAGCCCCGCCTCACTCAGGCAGCGCTCCAGCGTCGCAATGTCGCCAGTGAGTGTCACGCCCAGCGCCTCAAGCACATCGGCCGCCCCAGACTTGGAGCTCATCGCGCGGTTGCCGTGCTTGGCGACGGGCACGCCCGCGCCCGCCACCACGAACGCCACCGCGGTCGAGATGTTCAAGGTATGAGCGCCGTCCCCGCCAGTGCCGCAGACGTCGATGGCGCCCTCGGGCGCAGCGATCGCGACCATGCGCGCACGCAGCGCGCGCGCGCCTGTAGCGAGCGCCGCGGGATCGTTCATCCACGCGGTTGAGCGCTCAAGAAAGTCTAACGTTTCGGCGTGTGTCGCCGCGCCGTCGAGGATGCGTGCGAATTCCTGGTCCAGGTTGCTCATCGCACGCCCGCGGCTTCGAGGAAGTTGGCGATGATGGCGTGGCCGTACTCGGACGCAATAGACTCGGGGTGAAATTGCACGCCGTAGATCGGCCGCGTTCTGTGCGACATGCCCATCACTTCGCCGTCTTCGGTTTCGGCGTCGATTACAAGGCAGGTCGGCAACGATTGGCGTTTCACGGCCAGTGAATGATAGCGCGTGGCTTTGAACGGGGAGGGCAGGCCCTTGAAGAGACCGCTGCCGCCGTGGCGAACCTCGGACACCTTGCCGTGCATGATAGCACGCGCGCCTACAACTTCGCCGCCGAAAGCCTGGCCCATGGCCTGGTGCCCCAGGCAGACGCCGAATATGGGCAGCGAATCCGGCGCGGCCCGCAGCAGGTCGAGGCAGATGCCCGCTTCGTTGGGCGAGCAGGGGCCGGGGGACAGCAGTACGGCGTTAGGCTTCAGCGCGAGCGCTTCGGCTGCGGTCAGCGCATCGTTGCGCACGACTTCCGTGGGCACGCCGAAGTCCTCGACGTAGTGGACCAGATTGTAGACGAAGCTGTCGTAATTATCGATGAAAAGGATCATGAGCAGGCCGACGTTCGGGGTTGACGACGCGCGTAAGTCAAATCGCGTTCAACGCCATCGGAAACAGGTGACCAAACCGCTCATGACCGCAGTCTAGCCCAACTGGCGCGATGAGCACACCGGTTTCATTCATGCGTATTTCCATGCCTCCGCCGCAGCCTTGAAGAGCGCGCGCGACTTGTGCAGCGTCTCCTGAAACTCGGCCTCCGGGTCGCTGTCGAGCACCACGCCGCCGCCGGCCTGCACATGCAGCATGCC
>CAZNTI010000085.1:0-7442 GCA_964575885.1 uncultured Terricaulis sp. | reverse complement strand
GCGTCTACCAATTCCGCCACGAGCGCGTTGGAGGGCGGGGCGTTAGCAGGTTCCCCGCTCCTGAACAAGGGCTGCAGGCGGCGTTCGCCGCCGGCGGCCAGGTCGGCGTCGAAACCGTTACTGCGTGTTGGCGTCCAACTCGGAAATGAACACCTGAGCGGCCTGGTTGGAGGCGTTGCCATAGGTGCCGACCCAGATGTCGTACTGGCCCGATTGCGGCGAGCCCCAGCGCAGCGCCGGGTTCATGCCCTTGTTGCCGCCGTCGTCGTCGCAATACCAACGCCCGTCCGGTGCGTTTATGACGAGGGTCGTGTCGGCGGCGGAATTGACTGAAACGATCAGCGGAAACGAACCGGCGCGGTAGTTGACGCGCACGTCGGGAGCGTCGGCGATAAAGCCGCGGCAGTTACTGCCGACCGTTTGCGCCGCGTCGTTGCGCCCCCCGGAGGCAACGTTGATCACGTAGGGATCGGGCGTGAACCCGGAATTGAGATTGACGGTGCCGTACGCCGGATTGAGGCGATAATCCTGGGCGATGGCGACGCCGCCGGCGGCGAGCGTCACAACCAGAGCGGCAGCGGCCATGCGTGCAATTGGCGACATTCAATTCCCCTTGAGCGCACGCGCCGACAAGCGCATGCCCGGTTCGTCCCACAACGCGGAACATGACGAAACCAAAAGGTTTCGTCCAGGCCCGCCCCTGGCTCAGGCGGCGGCGTTGAACTCGTGGACGTCGGCGGGTTCGGTGACGGTGATGCAGAGGCGGTCACCTTGGATGGTGATCTCGCCCCTGGCGATGGGATGGCCATTGGCCAGTATCCACAGCTGGTCGGTCTCCTTGGTGTCCAGGGGGATCACCGCCCCGCGGCCCATCCGCAGCAATTGCTGCATCGGCATGCGGGAACGGCCGAGCAGCACCGCCAGCTCGACCGCTACGTGAAGCACCTGGGTTTTATTCGACATTGGGACTCGCCATTTACACCGTGATTACTCTGGCGCTGGAAAGGGTTGCGGAGGCGTGAACGGCGGCGAGAGAATCGGTTGGGCGCGATCGCCCGGGCTAACCGGGTACGAGCCTGCGGTGCTGGCCATGGAAGCGCGCGCAGCCGCCATCGCCGCCGGCGAAGCGCGCCCGCTGGTGTGGCTGCTGGAACACCCGCCGCTCTACACCGCCGGCGTCAGCGCCAAGCCTGGCGACCTGCGCGACCCGTCCCGCTTTCCGGTTTTCCACAGCGGCCGCGGCGGCCAGTTCACCTACCACGGCCCCGGTCAGCGCGTGGCCTATGTGATGCTCGATCTGCGCGAGCGGGGGCGCGACGTCACCCGTTTCGTCGCCGATCTTGAGCGCTGGCTGATCGGCGCCCTCGCCCGCTTCAACGTGCGCGGCGAAGTGCGCGACGGCCGTGTCGGGGTGTGGGTCGAGCGCAAGGGACCCGGCTGGTCGCGCGAGGATAAGATCGCCGCCATCGGCGTACGGCTACGCAAGTGGGTGAGCTATCACGGCGTCGCCTTCAACGTGGCGCCGGATTTGGAGCACTTCTCCGGCATTACGCCGTGCGGCATTTCAGGTCCGCAGTTCGGCGTCACCAGCCTTGTCGACCTCGGTCTGCCAATCGCCATGGCCGAGGCGGACCTGGCCTTGCGGCAGGCGTTTGAAGAGGTGTTCGGAGCGACCGAGGACGCGGCCGCACCACCGCTGCAGCAATGACGGCCACGCTTTAAAAACCCTGCGAACCCGGCGATAGCTCGGCTATGAATACCGCCGCCATCCCCGCAGCCAGCGCCGTCGCACGCCGCTTCCGTGGCATCTGGCGGACCCCCGCGCACGAACGGGCGACGCCCAGCGAGGCGACCGCAAACATTCGCAAGGCGACCTGGTCGCGGGTCGGCTTTGCGGTGGTGATGGCGCTCCTGGCGACCTCGATCTTTTCGCCACTTTTGGCGCTGGGTTGGGCTGGGTTCATGACCGCCTGGGAGCTTGTGCTCCGACCCGCCCTCGAAGACCGCTTTGCCCTGCCTGCCGCGCAAAAATCGCAGCGCGCCGGCTTTGCATGGCTGACAGCCATCCATTTCGTCGGCGGAGCCGCCTACACCGGGTTCGCCGTCGTCGCCTGGCAGCTGGGGGGGACCATCGGCATGGTGCTCGCCACCGCCTGGATTTGCGGATCGGCCAATCACCTCTCGGTGTACTTCGCCGACAACCGCTCGATCCTGCTGGCGTGCATCGGCCCGCTGGCGCTTGCCGCCGCCTCTGCACCGTTCCTAACCGAGGGCGTCAGCCTGCACGCAGCTGTCAGCGCCGCTGCACTGACGGCGCTGGTCGCTGCTTCGATCCTGTTTGGTCTCGATCGTCAGCTGCTGATGGCGCGCTTGTCGAGGCTAGACGCTGCACGTCTCGCCGCCGATCAAGCCAATGAGGCGAAGTCGCGTTTTCTGGCCACCATGAGCCACGAGCTGCGCACGCCGCTGAACTCCGTGATCGGCTACGCGGAGTTGATCGAGGAGGAGGGACCGGACGGCGCCGCAGCGCAGGATGCGCGTAAGATCAGATCCTCGGCGCGGCAATTGTTGAGCGTTATCGACGTCATCCTCGACCTGTCCAAGCTGGAGAGCGGCCTCATCGAACTCGAGCGCGAGCGGGTCGATGTGGCGGCCGTGCTTTCCAATCTTCGCGAAGCGGCGCCGGCGCTCGCGGCGATCAACGGCAACGTCTTCGAGATCATCGAGCACGAACCGCTTGGAGAGGCCGCGCTCGACCTCCAACGCGTGCATCAATGTTTGCGTCAGCTGGTGTCGAACGCCGCCAAGTTCACGCGCGACGGGCGCATCGAGGTGAGCGCGCGGCGTTCGCCCGACGGCCGTATGCTGATTTTCCAGGTGTCCGATAACGGCATCGGCATCCCCGCCGATCAGCAGCAGCGCATCTTCGACGCCTTCGTCCAGCTGGAAGCCGATGAGGCGCGCCGCTACGAAGGCAGCGGCCTGGGGCTGGCGCTGGTGCGCCGGCTCGCCCGTCTTATGGGCGGCGACGTCAGCTGCGAAAGCATCCCCGGGAAGGGCGCCGTCTTTACCCTGAGTGTCACGGCCGCCTAGCGCCGCGCGACGGTTTTAGCCTCTGCGTGCGTCCAAACCGCAAACCTTGCGCATCTGTGTCAGCAATGGGGCGCCCACGCCCCGGCTATGGAGGCGAGGACATGGAAGAAGGCATTTTTATCCCGTTTGTTTTTTTCGGCTTTTTGGCCGCCGTCATTCTGGTGCCCGTGCTGGCGAAAGAACGCACGAAGCGTTCGGCGCATGACCTGATTTCCCAGGCCCTGGCGCGCGGGCAAGCGCTAGAACCCTCGCTGGTCTCGCAGCTCACCCAGAACATGCTCGACGAAGGCAATCGCGCCCGCAAGAGCCTCGGCAACGGCGTGATCCTGTTGTCGCTGGCGCTCGGCCTCGCAGCGGCGGGCCTGGTTATAGATGGCTTCGACCCGGGCGGCGACGCGCACCGCGGCATGCTGATCCCCGCGATCATTGTCGGCACCGTTGGCCTCGCATTCTTGCTGCTGGCCATCATCGATTACGCCGCCAAGCGGCGTTCACCCACCTGAGTCCCACATTTGGCGTCGAGGGCCGCGTGCGAACGCGGCCCTCTCATTGCTGGGGTTTGGCGAGCGCGCTGTGGCGGGCGCCCCACAGCAGATAAACCGGCGCTCCGATCGCCATCCAGATGAAGAAGTACGCCTTCGTGTTCTCCGACAACGACCAGAACAGATAAAGGCAACCCGCCACCGCCAACGGCGCCACCACCAACGCCAACGGCGCGCGAAACGGGCGCTCGCGCGCCGGTTCGCGGCGACGCAGCACCAGCAGCGAAACGGCGACGGCGATAAACGCAGCCAGCGTGCCGGCATTGGCCAGCGAGGCAATTTCTCCCAGCGTCAAGAGTCCGGCGAGCGCTGAACAGACGAGCGCGGTCAACAGCGTCATCAGCACCGGCGTGCCCAGCTTGGAGTGTACGCGCCCCCATGAGCGCGGCAGCAGCCCGTCGCGCGCCATGACGTAGAAGATGCGCGTCTGGCCGTAGAGAAACGCGAGAATGACTGTCGGGATCGCAAGCGATGCGACACCGCCGACGATCGCGGCCGCTTCAGGCGCGCCAAGCGTACGCACGATGAGCGCAATCGGCTCGTTCGACGCCGCGAAGTCACGGAAGTCCATCGCGCCGATGGCGGCTGCGCCGACCGCCATGTAGAGAAGCGTGCAGATCAGCATCGAGCCTACGATGCCGATGGCGAGATCGCGTCCGGGGTTCTTGGTTTCTTCAGCCGCTGTGGACACCGCGTCGAACCCGTAGAAAGCGAAGAACATAACCGCGGCCGCAGCCATGACACCCAGATTGCTTCCGCTTGCCTGAGGCGTTGAACCCCAACCGAACGGTGCGAACGGCGTAAATCGGGCGATGTCGAACGCGGGCAAAGCGATGATCAGAAAGAGAATGAGAGCGGCGATCTTCAGCACTACCAGAAAGGAATTGACCCAAGCGCTCTCGCGCGTGCCGAGGATCAGCAATCCCGCCACCAGAAAAATGATGAGCACGGCGAGCGGATTGAAGTGCAGGACGTGCCCGGCCATCTCGCCGAACGGCATCGTCTGCGGGACATGGATTCCAAATCCGGTGAGGAGGCCGGAGGCATACCCCGACCACCCGACCGCGACAGCGCTCACAACCACCGAATACTCAAGGATCAGCGCCCAGCCGACGATCCAGCCGGCGAGCTCGCCGAGCGAGGAATACGTGTAGGTGTAGGCGCTGCCCGAGGCGGGCATCATCGTCGCCAGCTCGGCGTAGCAGAGCGCAGCACACGCGCACACGGCCCCTGCAATGGCGAACGAAACGATTACCGCGGGGCCTGCTTGTCCAGCCCCCTGCCCGATCAGCGCGTAGATGCCGGCCCCGACTATGGCGCCTACGCCTAGCGCCAGCAAATGCGGCCAAGACAGCGTTCGCCTCAGCTCCTGGTGCTGGGCCGCATCGATAGGCTTCCGCCGGTTCCAGAACGCCATGTGCCCTCCCTCCTCTTCACATCTTGACCCTCGCGCGGAGCGCCGTCGAGCCGGATATGATCGCTGGCGTCGCGGTTTCAGCCTGCGCGCCATACGCGCTAACATGAGCGTCCCCGCTTCGGAGAGAACGCTGATGCCGGCGCCCACGATATTTATCGACGCCGACGCCTGCCCGGTGAAGGAGGAGGTCTATCGCGTCGCACGGCGCACCGGCTGCCCCGTGCAGGTGGTCGCCAACGCGTTCATGCGCGTGCCGCCGGATGTGACGCTCACGGTCGTGGATGCGGGGCCGGACGCAGCCGACGATTGGATCGCCGAGCGGGTTCGCCCGGGCGACATCGTGGTGACGAACGACATTCCCCTCGCCAGCCGCACGCTCAAAGCCGGCGGCGCCGCACTTGGCGCAAATGGCAAAGCCTTCACGGAAAGCGGGATCGGCGCCGCCTTGGCGCAGCGCGAGCTGATGGAGCATTTGCGCTCGTTCGGGGAGGGGAGCGGCGGGCCGAAGCCCTTTTCGGCCGCCGACCGCTCGCGGTTTCTCTCAGCGCTGGATGCGATGGTGATGAAGGCGAAGCGGCGTTAGGTCCGCTATTCGCCGAAAACGGACCGCAGGTGTTGCCGAAAAATTCCGATATCCGTCTGACAGGCGAGTGATACACGTGGGAGCCCAAGAACATTGGGGGGGGGGACGGACTTGGCTGATGTGTTTATTTCCTACAAGCGCGCAGAACGGGAACGCGTCGAAAAAATAGCGAGCGCACTCGAGGCGGAACAAATAGAGGTCTGGTTTGACGCTCGCCTCAGCGTCGGCGGTCAAGACGGTTTCGATGCGGAAATTGAACGCGAGGTGATCAGAGCACGCGCTGTTGTCGTTTGCTGGACTCCAGAAGCCACCAAATCCGTTTATGTGCGCGCTGAGGCAAAAAAAGGGTTGGAGCGAAATGTGCTCGTCCCCGTTATTCTTTCGCCATGTTCGCTGCCTGTGCCTTTCAATGATGTGGATTCAGTCGACCTCTCCGCTTGGAGTGGTGACAGACAAAATACGCGATGGCGTCGAGTTATCGATCGAGTTCTGGAACTGAAAAACCACAATAAGCAACAACAAGACAACAAGGAGTGGATGTCGATAAACGCCCCGCTTCATGCGGGCATGCTCCCGAACATCGTTGCCCGTCGAGATGCCTTCGGCGGGATGTGGGAAGCCGCGAGCGAGGGTAACGTCGCAGACCTCGTGACGGCACTAGAGTTCGCAAACAAGTATCTGGCCGCGGCGCAAGAGGTGAATGAAGACATGATCAGATACATGCGAGAAAAGCCCGCTGGACCAACTGAAAAAGAAGACCTTTCCCACGATTGGAAGACTAATCTTGTGCCGGCCTGCCAAGATCTCAGAGCGGTTGCTGTGAATGTGGTGGAGAGGCTTGACTATTTTATCGAGCGGAAGTGGACCAAGCGCTCCTGATGTAAGCGGGCATCATCCTGTTCAGTAGAACACGCGCGAGCGGCCGCAATGGGCCAAAAGCGGCCCTAAGCCAGCTCGATCATGACCTCATCGGCCGCCACGCTCGCGCCGGCGGCGACATGCACTTTGGACACCACCCCGTCACGCTCGGCGCGGATGATGTTTTGCATCTTCATCGCCTCGACCACCGCAACGCCTTCGCCCTCCTTGACGTCCTGACCCGCCTTCACGTCGATGGATATGACCAGACCCGGCATCGGCGAGACGATCAGTTTCGAGGTGTCCGCTTTCTCTTTTTCCGGGATCTTCTTGTGCAGTTCGGCGCCGCGCGGCGTCGCCACCATCGCGCGCGCGGTGACGCCGCGATAGCGCATGGTGTAGCCGTCCGGCGAGGTCTTGATCTTCACGGCGAAGGCATGCCCGTCGAACCGGCCCTCGATAACGCGCGCACCAGGGCGCGCGGGGGTGTCGAAGCGGTGCTTCTTGCCGTCGATCATCACGTCGGCGCCGACCTCGTCGAGATCGACTTCGGTGAGGTGGTGCACTTGGTCGAGGATCACTACCCATTGGCGCTGCCAGCCGTCGCCGGGACCGTTCATGCGCCCGGTGGTTTGCGACGCGCGCCGGGCAGTGAATGAACGGGCCACCGCGGCTACCGCAATCAGCAGTTTCTCCTCAGCTTTAGTGGCGGGAACGCCGTTGAAGCCTTCGGGAAACTTCTCTTTGATGTAGGCGGTTGTGAAGCGGCCGGCGCGGAAGTCCTTCTCCTGCATGACGGCGCCAAGGAAGGGGATGTTGTCGGCGATGCCTTCGATCAGGAACTGATCGAGAGCGGCGGCCTGCGCGTCGATCGCGGCCAGACGGTTTGGCCCATGCGTGATCAGCTTGGCGATCATCGGATCGTAGAACATCGAGATCTCGTCGCCCT
>CAZNTI010000084.1:904-7477 GCA_964575885.1 uncultured Terricaulis sp. | reverse complement strand
GTTTTGGCGATCCCGTTGAGCATCCAAACGTCGCCTTATGGGCATCCGTTCTGAGGAACGAGGGAGGCGTCGATGCGTGTGATATCGCGGAGGTCCGTGCTGGCGGGGACGGCCATGCTCTGCGCTTGCGCAAGCGCCAGCCGACCGGCGACGGCGGGCGCGGACGCAGAGGCGGCGGCGTTGCTGGCGGCGCGCATCGACGTGCAGCGACGGGGCACGGGCGGCGCTCTAAGCATCACGCGTGACGGGCGCTCCGTGTTCACGTCGCACGGGACGACACGGGCCGACGCCGACGAAGCCATTACTGCCGAAACCACGTTTCAGATCGCCTCGCTCACCAAAATCTTCACAGCGTTTTTGCTCGCCGACGCCGTCGCACGCGGCGAGGTAGCGCTCGACGATCCGCTCACGCCGACACTCAGTTATCAGGGACGCGCCGTCACGCTGCTCGATCTCGCCACGCACACGAGCGGCCTGCCGCTGCGCCCACAGAGCCGTGTCGATCGCAGTCAGGACAATCCCTATGCCGGGTATGCCGTTGCCGATCTGCGTACCGATATTGCGGCCGCCCAACTGACGCGCGCGCCGGGGGAGCAATTCGAGTACTCGAATTTCGGCTACGCGCTGTTGGGCTGGGCGTTGTCCGAGAGAATTGGCCGCCCATACGAACGCTTGCTTGAGGAACGCATCCTTCGTCCGCTTGGTATGCGCAGCACCACATTTGCGCCGAACTCCGCGATGCTGGAGCGCCTTGTACAAGGCTATGACACCGAATGGACGCCCATGCGACCATGGGATTTCGGCGCGCTGGCGCCCGCTGGCGGACTCTACTCGACCGTTGCCGACTTGCAGAAATTCTTGTCACTCTGGACGCAAAACCGCGGTCGCATGTCCGACACGGCGCGGTCGATGTTCACGCCGTCGCGGCCGAGTCGTGATGAAGACACGCGCATGGCGCTGGGCTGGCGCGTGCGAACGCGCAACGGACGCCAGATCGCCTGGAGCAACGGCAATGGCGGCGGCGTGCGCGCGTTCATGGCGACCACAATAGGAGACCAGACCGGCGTGATCGGGTTCGCCAACATGGCCACGGGCGTGGGCGTCGATGACATCGGCTTTCACGTGCTCGACCCAAGCGAGCGCGTCGATGTGGCGCCCATTCCTGTGCGCGTCGCGATCACCGTCGCGCCCGCCGTGCTCGACCGATATGTCGGTACGTACGCGTACGCGCCGGACGACACACTGACCATCGTTCGCGCTGGCGACGGACTGGCGATCCAGCAGGGCGGTCAATTTATCAATCTCCTGGCCGAGACGGAGCGCCTCTTCTTCATCCGAGAACTCGACGCCACGCTCGACTTCGCACAGGCGGACCGAGGGGCCTCGCCGTCCTTCACTCTCACCCAGCAGGGCCAGTCCTTCCTCTATGTCCGGCGGTAGCCAGTCCCCGGCCCCCGTTCGCACGACTGTCACACGCGCCGACTAAGCCCACGCGCATGATCTACGCGCGCCGCTTCGTTCTCTCCGCCTTCATCGCCATCGCGCTCGCCGCGAGCGCACGCAGCGACGCGCAAACCTCAGCGCCAACGACGCCAGCCGTCGAAGGCGCGCCCATCACCATCCTCATCTCGCTCGACGGCTTCCGCCCCGACTATCTCGATCGCGGCGAGACGCCGACTCTGACGCGCCTTGCGACAGAAGGCGTGCGCGCTTCGATGCGGCCGAGCTTTCCGTCGGTGACGTTCCCCAATCACTACACGCTGGTCACCGGCCTGCGGCCTGGCCGGCATGGCTTGGTCAACAATCGCATGGAGGATCCCCAGCGCCCCGGCGTGGTTTTCACGCTTCCGGATCGCGCGGTGGCGGCCGATCCGATCTGGTGGCGCGACGGCGTGCCGATCTGGGTGAGCGCCGAGCGCCAGGGTGTGCGCACCGGCACGATGTTCTGGCCGGGCAGCGATTACGAACTGCACGGCGCCCGCCCCACGCGCTGGCGCACATTCGATCAGACGCTTCCAGGCTTCGCGCGGGTGGACGTGCTCCTGTCTTGGCTCGACGCGCCCGCGCCGGAGCGGCCGCGGTTTTTCACGCTCTATTTCGATCTCGTCGATACGGCCGGTCATCGCTACGGGCCCGACGCGATGGAAACCACCGCCGCAGTGGCGGAGGTGGACGCAGCTTTTGGCCGCCTGCTCTCAGGGTTGGAATCGCGCGGCTATGCGGGGCGGGTCAATTTCGTCATCGTCGCCGATCACGGCATGGCCAACCAGGCCGGCGACGCCGTTATCGATCTCGATGCGCGCATCGCGCCGGCGCAGGCGCGGGTGATCTGGGATGGGCAGTTCGCCGGGGTGGCGCCGCAGCCGGGACACGAGGCGGCGGTGGAAACAGCGCTGGTTGGGCGTGGCGCGCATGGCGAGTGCTGGCGCAAGCAGGACGTGCCCGAGCGCTTCCACTACCGCGAACACCCCCGCATTCCAGCGATCGTGTGCTTGGCTGACATCGGCTGGCGCTATCGCAGCACGCAACTGCCGCAATATCCGACCCCGGCCTTGGGCGCTCACGGATACGACCCGGAGGCGGCGGAAATGGCGGCGATCTTCATCGCCCACGGGCCCGCATTCAGGCGCGGCGTGACGCTCCCTGCGTTCGACAACGTGTCGGTGTATCCGCTGCTGACGCAGCTGATCGGAGTGAGGCCCGAGCCGCACCAGGGCGATATCGCCGTTTTCGACGCCGCGCTGGCGCGCTAATCCGCCCCGCCAGCTCCCGGGCTTTCGCGGCTTGACATTTAGTTGCTGTATATTAGAAATATTGCCAGAAACAGCAAGGGAAGCCCGATGTCGGACTATTACCGCCCCAAGGGGCTATCGAGCGCCGTGTGCTACCTGGAGCCGAAGGCCGCATTCCGATGGCTGGAGCAGGCGTTCGGTTTCGAGCCGCTGATGGTGCTGCTCGATGAGAACGACAATATCGCCCACTCCGAGATGAAGTTCGGCGACAGCGTCGTCATGGTCGGCAACGAATGGAGCGACGACCACCGCAGCCCAAAGTCGGTGAGCGGCAAGAATACCCAGACCGTGCACGTCCAGCTCGCGCGCGGCGATGACATCGACGCCCATTGCGCGCGGGCGCGCGCCGCGGGGGCCGAAATCATCCAGGATCCGGACACGCAGTTTTATGGCGACCGCACCTACCGCGCGCGCGATCTGGAGGGTCACATCTGGACCTTTGGCGTCACCGTCGAGGAAGTAGGCCCTGCCGCCTGGGACAAAGCGAGCGGCCTTCGGACCCAAACACGGCTGTGATCGCCAATCGCTCACTCGATGCGACGCTTGCCGCGCTGGCCGATCCGGCGCGGCGGCGCGTCGTGGAATTGCTTGGCCAAAGGGCGCGCCGGGCTGGCGAACTCGCCGAGGCGCTGAAGCTGCCGGCGCCGGCGATGAGCCGCCACCTCCGGGTGCTGAAGCAGAGCGGGCTGATCGAAGAGAGCCACCCGGACTTCGATGCGCGCGTGCGCATCTACGCTTTGCGGAGCGGCGCCATGGCGGACCTGAGGCAATGGCTCGCCGAGACCGAGCGGCTCTGGAGCCTGCAGCTGGCAGCCTTCAAGGCCCACGTGGAGAAGACGTGAGCGCGGTTATCGTTTCGCTACGGGTGGCGGCGGCGCCGGCCGAGGCGTTTCGGGTCTTCACCGAGGACATTGCGCAATGGTGGCGTCCGAATGCGTTGTTTCAGATGACGCCGGGTGGCGACGGGACGCTGGGTTTCGAGGGGCGCGAACGCCTTATCACCACTCTTGCCAACGGAACGGTGTTTGAGATCGGGCGGGTGACGGCGTGGGAGGCGGGGGTGCGCCTTGCCTTCACCTGGCGCCAGGCGACGTTCGCGGCGGAGCAGCAGACCCATGTCGAGGTCCGATTCGAGCCGGTTGGCGATGAAACCCGGGTAGTTGTGGAGCACCGCGGCTGGGACGCGATCCCCCAGGCGCACGCCGCGCGGCATGGTTTTCCGCTGGCCGCGACACAGCACCGGCTGGCCGAGCACTGGCGGTCGCTGTTGTGGAGTGTGCGCTCTCGGCTGGGGGCGGATTAGCCTTTGCCATGTTTCCGCCGCGCGCTCGGGCATTATCCGGCGCCGCAGGATACCCCGAGGTCACCGGCATGAAGATCACCCGCGCAACCTTGCTGAAGGCCTCGCCCTTCGCAGCCCTTATCGCCGGCTTCGCCGGCGGGGCGTTGGCTGTGGGGCCGCTTTCGCCGCAACGCCACGCAGCGCCGACAGCCCAGCAAGCAGAGCCCAGCTTTCAGCTCATACAGGCCGACGCGGTGCGCGCGGCGCCGCTCAACCGCGGCGAAATGCAGCTTTCGTTTGCGCCGGTTGCGGCGCGCGCAGGACCGGCGGTGGTGAACGTCTACGCGCAGCGTGTGGTGCGCGCGATGTCGCGCGATCCCTTCTTCGGCCGCTTCTCCGCCCCTCGCGTCGAGCAATCGCTCGGCTCCGGCGTGATAGTGCGCGCCGACGGCATCGTCGTCACCAACAACCACGTCATCGAGGGCGCGCGTTCCCTGAAGATCGTGCTCGCCGACCGGCGCGAGTTCGACGCTGAATTGGTGTTGGCCGATCCGCGTGTCGACCTCGCGGTGTTGCGCATCAGCGCGGCAGGAGAGCGGTTTCCGATACTCGACTTTGCCGACACCCGCGGCGTCCAGGTCGGCGATCTGGTTTTGGCGATCGGCAATCCGTACGGCCTGGAGCAGACCGTCACCAGCGGCATCATTTCCGCACTTGCGCGCACCGAAGTCGGCGTCAGCGACTACGCCTTCTTCATCCAGACCGACGCCGCCATCAATCGCGGCAATTCCGGCGGCGCCTTGGTCGACATGAACGGCGCGCTGGTCGGCATCAACAGCGCCATCTATTCCGAGACCGGCGGCTCCAGCGGCATTGGTTTCGCCATCCCTGCGGAGATGGTGCGCCGGGTCGTTGAAACGGCGGTCTCCGGCGGTCGCAGCGTCGTGCGTCCCTGGCTCGGCGCGCGCGTCCAGACGGTGACGCAAGATCTCGCGCGCTCTCTCAATCTGCAGCGGCCTGAGGGCGTGCTGGTGACCGAACTCTACCCGAACGCCGCCGGTGAGCGTTCGGGGCTGCGGGCGGGCGATGTCATCCTCACCGTGGCCGGTGTCGAGGTGCGCGACGAAGGCGCGGTGCGCTACCAATTCGCGACCCAGCGCCCCGGCGCGCGCGTGCCGGTGGTTGTCCTGCGTGAAGGCCGCCGCGTCACCCTGAGCGCCACGGCGGAAGCGCCTCCCGGGGGTGCGCCGGAGGCGCGCGTGTTGAGCGGCAACCATCCGTTGTCGGGATCGCGGGTGGTGACGCTCACCCCCGCCACCGCTGAAGCGGTGGGGCTGGATCCGTTCGCCGACGGCGTGTTCATTCAGGCGCTCGATCCGCGCGGTGTCGCGGCGCGCATGGGTTTTCGCACCGGCGACGTGATCGACACCTTCAATGGTCAGCCGGTGCGCGACGCGGCGCAGCTCGACCGGGCCCTCTCGCAAGCGCGCGCGGGCGTCATCGGCGTCGAGCGCGGCAATCAGCGCGCTGAACTGCGCTACGGGACCTAGGCGCGGCGAGTCACTTTCCGGGCCGGCTTCGCGCCCGATTTGAGCGCCTTGGCCTTGGCCTTCGCCTTCGCCTTGGGCGCCGCCTTGACGGCCTTGGCGGCTTTCGGCGCACTTTTGGCCGCCACCTTGATCGGGGCGCCAATCGACCAGGTATGGCCGAACGGATCGACGACTTGGCCGTAGCGGTCGCCCCAGAACTGGTCCGCCACCGGCATGGCGGCTGTGGCGCCTGCCTTCACCGCGCGTTTGAACCAAAGGTCGGCGTCGTCGACCTGCAGGTGCAGCGTGACGGCGGCCGGCTTTGGCGTGGCTTTGCCACCGCGATACTCGGGGAAGTCGTCGCACAGCATGAGTGACGCGCCGTTGATCTCGATGTGCGCGTGCATGAGCCGCTTGCCGTCCTCGGCGGCCATCACGGTGAGCTGCCGTGCGCCAAAGGCCTTCTTGTAAAAGGCGATGGCGCGTTTGGCGCCGTCGACCACGATGTGGGGGGTCAGGCCAGTGACCGGCCCTTGCGTCGTCTCCGCTTTTGCTTTCGCCATCGCTTCCTCCGTTGTAGTGGGTCGTATTTGCCGCCCGGGGCTCTTAGCTTAGCGCCAATGAGCGACTTGTTTGAAGCTGCCGGTATAAGCCCAAGTGCTGCGCCGCTCGCCGAGCGCTTGCGGCCGCGGACCCTAAGCGAGGTGGTCGGACAGGATCACCTGTTGAAGCCCGAGGGTCCCATCGGGCGCATGGTGGCGGGCAGGCGCTTGGGCTCGATGGTGCTTTGGGGACCGCCTGGCGTCGGCAAAACCACCATCGCGCGGCTGCTTGCGGAAGCGGCGGGGCTCGAGTTTCAGCAGATCAGCGCGGTGTTCTCAGGCGTCGCCGATCTCAAGAAGGCGTTCGAAACCGCTAAAGGCCGCCGCGCCGCCGGTCAGGCGACTTTGCTGTTCGTGGACGAGATCCA
>CAZNTI010000084.1:0-894 GCA_964575885.1 uncultured Terricaulis sp. | reverse complement strand
CGTGGGCGCCACCACAGAGAATCCCAGTTTCGAGATCAACGCGGCGCTCTTGTCGCGCGCGCAGGTTTTTGTTCTGAAACGTCTCGATGATGCGGCGCTGGAATTATTGTTGCAGCGCGCCGAGGCCCTGCTGCAGCGCACGCTTCCACTTACGCACGAGGCGCGCATGGCGCTGTGCGCCCTTGCCGATGGCGACGGGCGCTATCTGCTGACGCTCTCGGAAGAGGTGTTCGCGCTGCATCCTGAAGCGCCGCTCGACGCGAAAGCGCTGGGCGACCTGCTGCAGAAGCGCGCGCCCGTCTACGACAAGGACCGCGAGGAGCACTACAATCTGATCTCCGCGTTGCACAAAAGCATCCGCGGCTCTGACCCGGATGCAGCGCTCTATTGGCTTGCCCGCATGGTGGCGGGAGGCGAGGATTTGCTGTTCATCGCGCGCCGTTTAGTGCGCGCGGCGGCGGAAGACGTGGGGCTTGCCGATCCGACAGCGCTGTTGATCGCCAACGCCGCCAAGGACGCCGTGCATTTCATCGGCCCGCCGGAAGCGGAGCTGCATCTGGCGCAAGCCGTGATCCATCTGGCGACGGCGCCGAAATCGAACGCGGCCTATGTCGCGTGGAAGGGAGCATTGCAGGCGGCGAAAGAGACCGGCGCGCTCGGGCCGCCGATGCACATCCGCAACGCGCCGACCAAACTGATGAAGGACTTGGGCTATGGCGGAGGCTATGCGTACGACCACGACGCCGAAGAGGGCTTCTCAGGCCAGAACTATTTTCCCGACGAGATGAAGCGGGTGGTGTTTTACAACCCCGAAGGCCGCGGCCGCGAGCGCGAGATCAAGGAGCGCCTGGCGCATTGGGCGAAGCTGCGGGCGGAGCGGACCTGATGGGTGGA
>CAZNTI010000083.1:0-7484 GCA_964575885.1 uncultured Terricaulis sp. | reverse complement strand
CGATCAGCTCCCCGCGCGACTCGATGCGGTGCTGGAAGCCATCTATGCCGCGTTCGCAGCGGGCTGGGAGGATGGCGCCGGGGCCGATACGCGCGCGCGCGGTTTCGTCGAAGAGGCAATCTGGCTCGGCCGGCTTGTCTGTCTGTTGTTGCCGGATGAACCCGAACCGAAGGGGCTTCTTGCGCTCATGCTGTATTGCGAGGGGCGCCATCGTGCACGCCGGGCGCCGGACGGGCGCTATGTACCGCTTTCCGAGCAGGACATCTCGCTCTGGGCGCCTGAGATGATCGGGCAAGCGGAAGCTCTGGTGCAAACTGCGGCCAAGGCGTCCCGACCGGCGCGGTTTCAGATGGAGGCCGCCATTCAGTCTGCACATTGCGCGCGCTTGCGCGGCCAGGAGACGCCATGGCCCGTGATCGCTCAATTGTATGAGCGGCTTTTCGAGTACTCGCCAACGATTGGCGCCTATCTCGGCTTGGCGGCGGCTACGGCGGAAAGCGGCGCCCCGCAGGCGGCGCTCGCCATGCTGGATCGCATCGAACCGGGGGACGTCGCCAGTCACCAGCCTTACTTTGCACTGCGTGCACATCTTCTGGCCCGCTCAGAACGACTCCAAGAGGCGCGACAAGCGTATCGTATGGCGATCGGCCTGACCGAAGATCAGGCGGTGCGCCGCTGGCTGCAGGAGCGCGAGCTTCTGCTTTCGCGCAAGATCGGCCATTGAGCCTAGCCAATCAGGCTGCACTCATGGGAGCCGCCGCAGTCAACAGGCCTCGCCAGCCTCTGCTCTGATTGGTCAAATCCGGCATTGCATTTCACCCGCCATCCAAACCCACTCCGCCCCAATGGCTAGTCGGGCGGCAGGGTTGAAGCAAACCAATCGACAAACGCTCGGGCCCGCGCGCTCACCATACGCCCGGTGGGAAAGACTGCCCACAGGTCGACGTTCGGCAGACGCCAGTCCTGCAGCAGCGGCGTCACGCGCCCGTTTGATAGTTCTGCCGACATCATCCATCGCGATACGATCGCCAAGCCTAAGCCAGCCAACACAGCCTCGCGTACGCCTTCAGCGGCTGTGAATGCTATTCGACTTCGCACGTGCACTGAAGCTTCGGCCGTGCCCTTGCGAAACCGCCATTCCTCGCTGCCGACCGCATGCGCGTGAACAATGGCGTCGTGGTGCGGCAGATCGGCAGGCGACTTCGGCGCTTTGCGCGCCTGAAGATAGTGCGGACTGGCAACGAGATAACGGCCGCCAGTCGCAAGTTTGCGCGCCGTGACGGAAGTGGAATCCGCCAAATCGCCGAGACGCAAGGCCACGTCGATGTTCTCGCTGAGAATATCTATTCTGCGATCGTCCATCACCAGTTCGAGCGAGAGCTTTGGATAGGCCTCGAGAAATGCGCCAAGCCTGGGGGCAAGATGCAGCCGGGCGAATGTCACCGGCGCACAGACGCGCAAGCGCCCCTCCAGCCCGCGACCAAGCCCGCGCGCCGCGGCTTCGGCTTCCTCGGTTTCCGACAGCGCGCGCAACGCGCGCTCATAAAATGCTTGTCCGGCGTCCGTTGGCTTAAGGCGGCGGGTGGAGCGCACGAGGAGCCTTACGCCAAGCCGCTCCTCGAGCGCCGCAACCGCTTTCGATACTGCCGGTTGGCCCACGCGCAACATCCGCGCCGCGCCCGAAAACGAGCCGGCATCGACCACGCGGACGAACGTCTCCATCGCCTGATAGCGGTCCATCATTCATTCCATTTCGACATGAATGATATCACTTCAGGACGCCTGTTGAAAGGCCAGGGAATGACTCATCTTCGCTTTATCACCAACGGCCGGCGCGCCCGGCCTCAAGCGGAGACTAGCCCCATGACCACCTTCACCGTCCCCACCCGCGATGATGTTTCGTCCGCCAACCAAGCGCTGTTTGATGCGCTGAAAGGCAAACTCGGCTTCGTGCCGAACCTGTACGCCACGCTTGCGCATTCTGAGAACGCCTTGGGCACGTACCTAGCGCTGCAATCGGCCAAATCCTCGATCAACGCCAAGGCGCGCGAAGTAGTGAACCTCGTCGTCAGCCAAGTGAACACGTGCGAGTACTGCCTCGCGGCCCACACCGCGCTGGGCAAGATGAATGGCTTCACAGACGCCCAGATCATCGAGATTCGCCGCGGGACTGCTTCCTTCGATGCAAAGCTCGACGCGCTCGCCCGCTTGACGCGCTCGATCGCACTCAATCGCGGTCATGCTGATCCGGCGCTGGTTGAGGCTTTCTTCGGCGCCGGCTGGACCAAAGAGAATCTGGTCGATGTGATCGTCACCATCGGCGACAAGATCGTGACGAACTACCTGCATGGCGCGACGAAAGTTGCGGTCGATTTCCCCGCCGCGCCGTCGCTGACGGACGCCGCAGCCGCTTGAGGTCAAAATCGCCCGGCGCTTGGCGCGCCGGGCGCCTCATCCGCCGCCGCACCCGAGCGTGTTCGACCCCGCGTCGCGCTTTTTCAGAAAGATGCACCAAAGCCCGCAGCTTGAGGGCACGCCACGCCAGCGTTTGCACCTAAACCCGACGACTGTGATCCAATCCGGCTTCCAGGAGAAAACCCATGACACGCTACCGAACCATCTCTGTCGATGGCCTGGACATTTTCTACCGCGAGGCCGGGCGGGCGGACGCGCCGGCCATCCTGTTGCTGCACGGCTTTCCCTCTGCGAGCCACATGTTCCGCGACCTGATCCCTGAACTCGCCGCAGACTTTCGGGTGATCGCGCCGGACCTGCCGGGCTTTGGCCAATCGGCGCAGCCTGCGCGCGGGGCTTTCACCTATAGCTTTGACAATATCGCGAACGTGATCGAACGCTTTACGGAACTTATCGGGCTGACGCGCTTCGCGCTCTATGTGTTTGACTATGGCGCGCCGATCGGGTTCCGCCTCGCGGTTCGCACGCCAGAGCGCATCAGCGCCATCGTCACGCAAAACGGCAACGCCTACGTCGAGGGGGTTAGCGAAGCCCTGAACCCGATACAGGCGTATTGGCGCGATCCGACCCAAGCCAATCGCGACGCACTGCGCGGCATGCTCGCGCCGGAAACCACGTTGTTTCAATACACGCACGGCGTCGATGACCCATCATTGGTCTCACCAGACGGCCGGACGCTCGACGACCATTATTTGGCGCACCCCGGCAATGACGAGATCCAGCTCGATCTGTTTCTGGATTATCAGTCGAACGTCGCCGCTTATCCGGCGATCCAGGCCTATCTCCGAACGCACCAGCCGCCTTTGCTCGCAGTGTGGGGTAAGAACGATCCATTCTTCCTTCCTGCTGGCGCCGAAGCCTTCAAAGGCGACCTGCCGCATGCCGACATCCGCTTCTACGATACCGGACATTTTGCGCTGGAAACGCATGCCGCCGAAATCGGCGGCGCCATGCGGGACTTTCTTCGCACCGCGGCGCCGCAAGCTCAGTCTGGCTAGCAACGGCGAGAGGTCAGGTAAGGCATGGTAGCAAGGTTGCGGGGCGACCTAGATCGGATGCGTACAGCGATACTCTGCGATCGCGTGCGAACGTCGGCGAAACCCTACTCCCACTCGATTGTTTCGCGAAGGCAGATCACGCGGTATTTGCAGGCATTTTTTACCGGGGTCAGACAAACCACCGACATTTCCTCCGTCGCACGTCTCCGCTTGATCGCGAACGTATGCGAAAGCCACGGCAGGTGTGGCGAACGAGCGAGCTGTACAAGTTCTACACGCTCGTTGCCGACATTGCATCTATGCCTGACTGCCATCGTACTCGGCGGCGTCAAGGCGCTTCGCTTTACACCTATGACAGCGTCTGCGAGCGATGGCCGACCGAAGGTGTCGGGACGCAAGGCTTTGTCTTTGATCATTGTGAGGCGTGCGCCTCCGGCGCGGGCCGAACACAGGGCTGAACGGGCGCTGAAGGCCACTCTTAATGCGCCCTTAATGGCCCGCCAGGCCTTCCCGCCTCGATCCTTCATGTGACCCTGATCATTCTGGTGCGCTGAAGGAGACGGCGCGCATGCAGGACGTGTTCGCAATCGGATTCATCTGCCTTGGCTTTGCGGCGCTGCTCGGCGCGCTGGCTAGCGTGCGGAGGCTCTGACGATGAGTTTGGATCTAATTTTAGGCGGCGCGCTCGTCGCAGTGCTGCTTGTGCTTTTTCTAGCGGCGCTGGTGCGCCCCGAACGCTTCTAGGGGCGGGACATCCATGACTTTGGAAGGTTGGATACTCATCCTGGCGTTCGTCGCTTTGGTGGCGGCAATTGCGCGCCCGATCGGGCTTTATCTCGATGCTGTGTTTGCCGGCCGGCGCACATGGCTATCGCCAATTCTTCGCCCCGCCGAGAACGCCTTCTATAGTTTCTCCGGCGTGAAGTCGGATGCTGAGCAGGATTGGAAAGCCTACGCGCTTTCGATCTTGATGTTCAGCCTTATATGCACGCTGGCGCTTTATGCGTTGCTGCGACTTCAAGGGATTGCGCCGCTGAATCCGCAGGGCTTCTCAGGCGTTGCGCCGAATGTCGCCATGAACACAGCCGTCAGCTTCGTGACCAACACCAACTGGCAGGCTTATGCCGGCGAAAGCACGATGAGCCACCTCTCCCAGATGGTCGGACTCACCGTGCAGAATTTCTTGTCTGCCGCGGTCGGGATCGCCGTAGCGATCGCCTTCGCGCGCGGTTTCGCGCGCGATCCTTCCAAAAATGGTGGTGCGAGCACTATCGGCAATTTCTGGGTCGATATGACCCGGGCGACGCTTTACGTGTTGCTGCCGATCTCCGTCATTCTCGCGATCACCTTCATCGCGCTTGGCATGCCCCAAACCCTGGCGGGTTCGCTGCAGGCAACGACGCTCGAAGGCGCCAGCCAAGATATCGCCGTCGGCCCGGTGGCGAGCCAGATCGCCATCAAGATGCTCGGCACCAATGGCGGGGGCTTCTTCAATGCAAACGCCGCGCACCCATTCGAAAACATGGGCGCCATCGTCAATCTCATCCAGATGCTGTCGATCTTTGCGATCGGCGCTGGCCTCACCATCACCTTCGGCCGCATGGTCGGCGATGAGCGGCAAGGATGGGCGCTGCTCGGGGCAATGGGGGTTTTGTTCCTTCTCGGAACCGGCGCCGCCTATTGGGCCGAAGCGCAGGCGACCCCAGCGCTCGTTCAAGCTGGCGTAGATGCCTCTGCGGTCAACATGGAAGGCAAGGAAACGCGGTTCGGCATTGCTGCCTCGGCGCTCTTTGCGGTGGTCACTACTGCGGCGTCGTGCGGCGCCGTCAACGCCATGCACGATAGCTTCTCGGCGCTCGGCGGCATGGTTCCGCTCGTGAACATCCTTGCCGGCGAAGTGATCGTCGGCGGCGTCGGCGCCGGCTTCTACGGGATCCTCGTCTTTGCCATTCTGACGATCTTTGTCGCCGGCCTCATGGTCGGGCGCACGCCCGCCTATCTCGGCAAAAAGATCGAAGCGCGGGACGTGAAGCTCGCCGTGCTTGCCATCCTCGCATCGCCGTTGGCCATTCTGATTGGCACGGCGCTCGCTGCGAGCACGGAATGGGGACGCGCCGGGGTGCAGGATGCGGGCCCGCACGGCTTCACCGAGATGTTCTATGCGTTCGCTTCAGCCGCCGGCAATAACGGCTCGGCCTTCGGCGGCCTCACCGCGACGAGCGATTTCTATACCTATGCGCAAGCCGCAGCGATGCTGATCGGTCGCTTCCTGGTCATCGTTCCGGCGCTCGCCATCGCGGGGAATCTCGCAGCAAAGCCGGTTGCGCCCGCAAGTTCGGGATCATTCCCGACAACCGGTCCGCTCTTCATCGGGCTCTTGGCCTTCATCATCGTCATTGTCGGCGCGTTGACCTTCTTCCCAGCGCTCGCGCTTGGACCCTTGGCCGAAGCCACCGCCCGCCGTCTGTTCTGAGAGACATTCCATGTCCGATAAGACAAAGCCCGCTTCGCTGTTCGACAGCGCAATTCTCCGCCCGGCCGCGATTGCGGCGTTCGCCAAACTCAGCCCGCTGAAGATGTGGCGCAACCCGGTGATGTTCGCGACCGAATTGGCGGCGATCTATGTCACCATCCTGTTCGCGCGCGATCTCAATACAGGCGGCGCTGAGACAGCCTTCGCCGGCCACATCGCGCTCTGGCTTTGGCTCACCGTCTGGTTTGCCGCATTTGCGGAAGCCGTAGCCGAAGGGCGCGGCAAAGCCCAGGCGGCAAGCCTGCGGCGCGCGCGCTCCGAACTGACGGCGCGGCGTCTTGTCGGCGGCGCGCCGCAAGCGCCGACGGCGGCAAGCGATCTCAAGATCGATGACCTGGTCGAGGTGGTGGCCGGCGAACTGATCCCAGCCGACGGCGAGGTGATCGAGGGCGTCGCCACGGTGGACGAAAGCGCGATCACGGGCGAAAGCGCGCCGGTGATACGCGAAGCCGGAGGCGATCGGTCAGCGGTCACGGCGGGCACCCGCGTGCTCTCCGATCGCATCGTCGTGCGTGTAACGGCGGCGCAGGGATCGACCTTCCTTGATCGCATGATCGCTCTCGTTGAAGGCGCAGCGCGAAAAAAAACGCCGAACGAGATCGCGCTCTCGGTTTTGCTGGCCGGACTTTCACTGATCTTCGTTTTGGCGGTCGTCACCGTTCCGGCCTTCGCTTCCTATGCAAACGGCAACGTCAGCGTCATCGCGCTGGCGGCTTTGTTCATTGCGCTGATCCCAACGACGATCGGGGGTTTACTCTCCGCCATCGGCATTGCGGGCATGGATCGCCTGGTGCGCTTCAACGTGCTCGCCACGTCCGGGCGCGCGGTGGAGGCCGCGGGCGATGTCGACGTGCTTCTCCTCGACAAAACCGGCACGATCACACTCGGCGATCGGCAGGCCGTCGCCTTCATTCCCGCACCGGGCGTCAGCGAGCGCGATCTTGCGGACGCCGCGCAGCTGGCGTCGCTCTCGGATGAAACGCCTGAGGGCCGCTCGATCGTCGTGCTTGCCAAAGAGCGTTTCGATATGCGCGGGCGCGAGATGGCGCCGACGCACGCCAAGTTCGTTCCATTCACCGCCCAGACCCGCATGAGCGGCGTCGACATCGACGGCGTGCAGATACGCAAAGGCGCGGTCGACTCGATCTTGCAATTCGCGGCCGCGCAGACTGGCGGCTCGAACGTGCCAGCCGACGTGCGCCGCGCCGCCGAAGCCATAGCGCGGGATGGGGGCACGCCGCTCGCGGTTGCACGCAATGGCCAGGTGCTTGGCATTGTGCATCTGAAAGATGTCGTGAAAGGCGGCGTCAAGGAACGTTTCGCTGAGCTCCGCAAGATGGGCATTCGCACGGTGATGATCACCGGCGACAACGCCCTCACCGCCGCCGCCATC
Source organism: uncultured Terricaulis sp. (assembly GCA_964575885.1). Classification (GTDB taxonomy): domain Bacteria; phylum Pseudomonadota; class Alphaproteobacteria; order Caulobacterales; family Aquidulcibacteraceae; genus Vitreimonas. Next base: position 85 of record CAZNTI010000083.1, on the reverse strand, counting down.
GCCGCCGAAGCCGGCGTCGACGACTTTCTCTCCGAGGCGAAGCCGGAAGATAAGCTCGCGCTGATTCGCAAGGAGCAAGCCGAAG
>CAZNTI010000082.1:0-7526 GCA_964575885.1 uncultured Terricaulis sp. | reverse complement strand
GTCGGCTCGTGCACCAACGGCCGGCTTTCCGATTTGCGCGACGCCGCTGCTATTCTGCGTGGTCGCCGGGTCAAAGACGGAGTGCGTATGCTGGTCGTGCCCGGCTCAGAAGCGGTGCGACGACAGGCCGAAGCCGAAGGGCTCGACCGCGTGTTTCTCGAGGCTGGCGCTGAATGGCGGCTGCCGGGCTGCTCGATGTGCATCGCGATGAACGGCGACGTTGTCGGACCGGGACAATTGGCGGTGTCGACCTCCAATCGGAACTTCGAGGGCCGTCAAGGCAAGGGCGCCCGCACAATTCTCGCCAGCCCCGCGACCGCTGCGGCGAGCGCCGTCGCCGGCGTGCTGACGGACCCGCGCGCGTTCGCCCGGGAGGCTGTCCATGCCTGAGCGCTTCACCACCTTGACGTCGCGCACGTTCGTGACGCCGCAAGCCAATATCGACACCGACCAAATCATTCCCGCTCGTTTCCTGACCACGACCAGCCGCGACGGCCTGGGAGCGGCGGCGTTTTACGACTGGCGCTACGAAGCCGACGGCAGCCCGCGCGCCGATGCGCCGCTCAACACCATCGATCCAAGCGAGCACCGAATTCTGGTGGCGGGCGACAATTTCGGCTGCGGGTCGTCGCGCGAGCACGCGCCGTGGGCGCTCCTCGGCTACGGCTTTCGAGTTGTTATCTCTACCAGCATCGCCGACATCTTCTCCTCGAATGCGCTGAAAAACGGCCTCCTGGCGCTCGCCGTCGACCCCGAAACGCATGCGCGCCTACTCGCCGACCCGGGCGGACGGGTCAGCGTGGATCTCGATCGCTGTGAGCTGCGGTTTGGCAACGAAGCGCCGGCCCCGTTCGCGATCGATCCTTTTGCGCGCCGCTGCCTGATCGAAGGCGTCGACCCCATGGGCTGGCTGATCGAGCGTTTGCCCGCCATCGCAGCATTTGAAGCGAGAACGTCATGACAGTCCACACCATCGTTTTGTTGCCCGGCGACGGCATCGGCCCTGAGGTCACCCGCGCCGCCGCAGAGGTGCTGGACGCCGTCGGTGAGCGCTTCGATCGACGCTTCGCCTTCGACACTCAGCTGATCGGCGGGGCCGCCATCGACGCCGCCGACACGCCGCTGCCGCAGGAGACTTTGGAGGCCTGCCAGCAAGCGCACGCCATCTTCCTGGGCGCCGTTGGCGGCCCCAAGTGGGAGCACGGATCCAAACGTCCAGAACAAGGCCTGCTCGCGCTGCGTAAGGCGCTCGGCCTCTTCGCCAACATCCGTCCGGTGCGCATTTACGACGAGCTGATCGAAGCCTCTCCTCTTAAGCGCGACATCGTCGCAGACGTCGACTTTGTCGTGTTTCGTGAACTCACCGGGGGCGCCTATTTCGGCGAGAAAAAGCGCGGCAGCGACTTCGCCAGCGACGAATGCATTTACCGCATCGACGAGATCGAGCGTATCGCTCGCGCCGCCTTCGCGGCGGCGCGAGCGCGACGCGGCAAGGTCACGTCGGTCGACAAAGCCAACGTCATGGAAACCGGCCGGCTATGGCGCGAGGTGGTCACGCGCGTGCACGCCGAAGCCTTCGCCGATGTCCGGCTCGAGCATGCGCTGGTCGATTCCACCGCCATGCAGATCATCCGTCACCCGCGCAGTTTCGACGTGATCCTGACCGAGAACATGTTCGGCGACATCCTATCGGACGAAGCCTCGGTGCTGGGCGGCTCAATCGGGCTGGCGCCTTCTGCGTCGCTCGGCGCCGGCGGCCCCGGTCTGTTCGAGCCGGTGCACGGCTCCGCCCCGGACATCGCCGGCCGCGACCGGGCCAATCCTATCGGGGCCATTCTCTCGGTCGCTCTCATGCTGCGCTATGGCTTGCGCCTCACCGACGAAGCCAACGCCGTTGAAGCGGCGGTTGAAGCCGGGCTCGTCAAAGGGGCGCGCACCCACGATCTCGGTGGCGATCTCGGCTGCACCGCCATGACCGACACTATCGTCGATGAATTGCTGCGCTCGGCGACTTTGGCGCATTGCGCCCACATGCATTGGGGATGACGGCGTGACGCTTATTCCCTTCGACGATCGTGACGGCTGGATTTGGATGGACGGACGCTTCGTGCGCTGGCGCGACGCCACTCTGCACGTGCTCAGCCATGCCATGCACTACGCCTCGGCGGTGTTCGAGGGCGAACGCATGTACGCCGGACGCATCTTCGCGCTGGAGGCGCACACTGCCCGGTTGTTCCGCTCCGCCGAACTCCTGGATTTCTCGATTCCTTTTAGCGAAGCCGAAATCAGCGCCGCCTGCACCGAGACCTGCGTTCGCAACGGCTATGAGGATTGCTACGTCCGCCCGATCGCCTGGCGCGGGCCCGAGCAGCTCAGCGTCTCGGCGCTCCACACCAGGACGCGCGTCGCCATCGCGGTTTGGGCCTGGCCGAAATATTTCGATGAAAGCCGCTTTCGCCGCGGCGTGCGCCTGTGCTGGGCAAAGTATCGCCGCCCGCCTGCCGACGCCGCGCCTACCGCGGCGAAGGCTACCGGCCTCTATATGATCTGCACGGTTTCGAAGAACATCGCCGAACGCGCCGGCTTCGACGACGCCATGATGCTGGACGCAAGCGGCGCGATCGCCGAAACCACCGGCGCCAACGTCTTCTTCGTCCGCGATGGAGCGCTGTTCACGCCGCCGCCGGACTGCTTCCTTGATGGCATCACTCGCCAGTCGGTGATCCGGCTGGCGCACGAAAGCGGATTGCAGGTTACGGAGACCCGCATCCTGCCGCAGCAGCTGTCCACCTTCAGCGAGTGTTTCATCGTCGGCACGGCCGCGGAAGTGACCCCAGTCAGCGAAATCGGGGAGTACCGATTCACGCCCGGTGAATTGACCTTCAACCTCGTCGATCGCTACGCGGCGCTGGTGCATGCGCACGTCGGCGCGCACGCGGCGCTGGCCCCGGCCTGACCCTCAGGCGCCGGCCCCGTTGGCGCCGGCGCGGTCGTCGACGATGCAGCGCACAGTATGGGCGTGACGGCGGCGGTTGCTGGCGAAGCGCAACGCGGTAGCGCGGACATCGACCACAAAGGCGCAACCGCGCAGCAGGCTGCGAGGCGTGCGGCAAGCCCGCGGCTCAGCCACGCTGCGGCGATGACCGCGGTCGCCGATGCGCGGCGCACAGACGTCATTGGCCCAGCCCGCGCTCGGCGCCGCAGCCTCCTGCGCCGGCGCGTCCGCGGCGGCGGCCTCGGGGCTGACCGCGAGCCCGACCGCGAGCGCGGCGATCGCAAACAAGACAATGCGCATGAGCAGACAATCCCGGCGCGCAAAACGCGCTCTCCAGTACCTTGCCGTGGCGCGGCGGCCTCAGCAAGCCGATGAAACCACGGCGCACACGCCACTCCCAAGCGCTCGCCCAGGGCGCGAGCCGTTATGGTTGACGCAAGCGCAGCTTGAGCCTAGCCAGCGGTCCATGACTCGCAAGCTTTCGCTCACCGTCGAGGGGCGCAATATCGCCGTACACCTGCATCTGGGCGATCTGCCCGAGAGCGTCAATTTCTCAGGCCCGGTGGCGGTCGACAGCGAAACCATGGGTCTGTCGCTGGTGCGCGATCCTCTGTGCCTGGTGCAGATTTCCGACGGCGGCAGCGAGGCCCACCTCGTACAGCTCAATCGCGAAACCTACGAAGCGCCGAGACTGAAGGCGCTCCTCACCGATCGCGAGCGGCTCAAGCTGTTCCATTTCGCGCGCTTCGACATCGCCATGTTCATGCGCGATCTCTCTGTGATCACATCGCCCATTTATTGCACCAAGATCGCCTCCAAGCTTGCACGTACGTACACCGACAAGCATGGACTGAAGGATCTGACCCGCGAATTGCTCAACCGGGACATTTCCAAGGAGCAGCAATCGAGCGATTGGGGCGCACCCGAGTTGAGCGACGCGCAGCTCGCCTACGCCGCCTCAGACGTCCTTCATCTGCATGCGCTGAAAGAAAAGCTCGACGCCATGCTGGCGCGCGAGGGCCGCGGCGAAATCGCCCAGTCGTGCTTCGATTTCCTACCCACCCGCGCCGCCCTCGACCTCGCCGGGTGGGATGAGGTCGACGTTTTCGCCCACGCCTGAGCGGCGCCTTCGGCAGCGCTGCGAACAGAAGCGCACCTCATCCCAGACGCGCGCCCACTTCTTCCGCCACGCGAATGGACGCCCACACGCCGCGCAGCTTTTCTGCGCCCGGTTGCCTTTGTCCACGCGCGGTCCGTTCGCGTTCTTAGCCATGCCGGGAGTATGCCTCGCGTCATAGCCTGATCCAAGCGCCCGGGGCGCACGTAGCGGGGCATGGTCAAAACCCTGCGCCTCGTGCTCGGCGATCAGCTTTCCCCGCGCATCGCCGCGCTCCGCGGCCTCGATCCCCCACAGGACGTCGTCCTCATGGCAGAGGTCATGGCTGAGGCGACCTATGTTCGCCACCACAAGAAAAAGATCGCTTTCGTCTTGGCGTCCATGCGCGCCTTCGCGAACGAGCTGACGGAAGCGGGCGTCACCGTCCGCTACATCCGCCTGGATGATCCCCTCAACACTGGCAGCTTGAGCGGGGAAGTGAAGCGCGCCATCGAGGAAATGCGGCCGGCAGCGCTGGTCGTGACGGAAGCAGGGGAACATCGCCTCGCCGCCGAGATGAACGGCTGGGCGGGCCTTGGCGTTCCGTTCGAGGTGCGCGAGGATGATCGCTTCCTCTGCTCGCACGCGGCTTTCGCTCAGTGGGCGGAGGGCCGCAAACAGCTGCGGATGGAGTATTTTTACCGCGCGATGCGTCAGCAAACCGGCCTGCTGATGGATGGAGCGACGCCCGCAGGGGAGCGCTGGAATTTCGACAGCGAGAACCGCAAGCGCGCGCCGGCTGATATGTTTATGCCCAAGCCGCCTCGCTTTACGCCTGACCCGCAGACGCAGGCCGTGCTCGAACTCGTCGAGCAGCGATTCCCCGAGCACCCCGGCGCGCTTACTCCGTTCTGGTTTGGAGTGACGCGCGCGCAGGCAGAGCAGGCGCTGGAACATTTCTTGGTTCACGCGCTGCCGCGCTTTGGCGACTATCAAGACGCCATGCTGGTTGGCGAGCCGTTTCTCTATCATTCGGCGATTTCGCTCTACCTCAATGTGGGCTTGCTGGATGCGATGGATATCTGCCGACGCGCCGAGATCGAATATCGAGAGGGACGCGCGCCGCTAAACTGCGTCGAGGGCTTCGTCCGCCAGATCCTGGGTTGGCGCGAGTTCGTGCGCGGCGTCTACTGGCGTGAAGGCCCGACCTACGTGGCGCGCAATTTCCTGAATGCGACGCGGCCGCTGCCGGGCTTTTACTGGTCCGGAAAGACCGACATGGCTTGTCTGCGAGAAAGCATCGGCCAGACGCTGCGCGAGGCCTACGCACACCACATCCAGCGGCTAATGGTCACCGGCAATTTCGCGCTGCTCGCGGGGATTGATCCCGCTGCCGTGCACGATTGGTATCTTGCCATCTATGCCGATGCATACGAGTGGGTGGAAGCGCCCAACACGATCGGCATGAGTCAGTTCGCCGACGGCGGCGTGGTTGGCTCAAAGCCTTACGTTGGGGGCGGAGGCTATATCGATCGGATGAGCGACTATTGCAAAGGTTGCGCTTACGACGTGAAGCTGAAAGCCGGGGCGCGAGCGTGCCCTTTTAACTACCTCTACTGGGACTTTCTAGAACGCAATCGCGAAAAGCTTGGCGACAACCCACGGCTTGGACCAGCCTATCGTACGCTGGCTCGCATGAGCGGCGAGCGCCGCGCCGAGATTGCCGCCGACGCCCAGGCGTTTCTCGGTGCGCTGGCGTGACCCGCCTTGCATCTTTCGCGCCCGGCGCGCGTGCGGCCGTGTTTGGCGCCAGCGGCGGCGTCGGTGCAGCGCTCACCGCGATGCTTGTCGAGGATACGCAGATTGCCAGGGTGTACGCCGGCGCGCGCCGGCCAGCCTTAAGCGGCCACTGGACGCCTTTCGCCTTCGACTTGACAGACGAATCCTCGATCGCCGCGAGCGCCGCACAAATCGCCGCCGACGGGCCACTCGATCTGGCGATTGTCGCGACCGGCATTTTGCACGATGAGACGATGGCGCCGGAGAAAAGCTGGAAGGAGTTCAGCCCCGAGGCGTTTGCCCGCGCGTTTGCCGTCAACGCGACCGGGCCGGCGCTGATCGCCAAGCATGTGCTGCCGCTGCTGGCAAGCGATCGCAAATCGGCGTTCGCGACGCTTTCTGCGCGCGTCGGCTCGATCGCGGACAACCGGCTTGGCGGCTGGACCGCCTATCGCGCGTCGAAAGCCGCGCTGCATCAGATCGTGCGCACGTGCGCAATCGAACTTGCGCGCAAAAACACACGAGCGATCTGCGTGGCGTTGCATCCGGGGACCGTCGATACGCCACTTTCAGCACCCTTCCAGCGCGGGGTGGCGGCCGAAAAGCTGTTCACGCCAGCCGCCAGCGCAGAACGCTTGCTGCGCGTGATCGACCAGCTCACACCCGCTGAGAGCGGGGCCGCCTTCGCCTGGGATGGAGCGCCGATCCCGTTCTAGGCGCACCTTCAGACGCTGACCACGTCCTGTTCGATGCGTCCGAAGATCGAATGGCCGCGGGTGTCTCGCATATCGATTTCAACGCGATCCCCGGGATTTAGGAACGGCGTGATCGGCTTACCGGTCTGAATGGTTTCGACCATGCGATGCTCGGCGATGCAGGAATAGCCGCGGCCACCTTCGCTGACCGGTTTGCCGAGGCCGCCGTCAGCGTCGCGGTTGGACACAGTGCCGGACCCGATGATGGTCCCCGCACACAGGTCGCGGGTTCTGGCGGCGTGGGCGATGAGTTGGCCGAAATCGAAGGTCATGTCCTGGCCTGCGTCGGCGGCGCCAAAAGGCTTGCCGTTAAGGGTCACGTGTATCGGCAGATGCAGTTTGCCGCCGCGCCACGCTTCGCCCAACCCATCGGGCGTGACGGCGACCGGCGAGAACGCCGAGGACGGCTTGGACTGGAAAAAGCCAAAGCCCTTCTCAAGTTCGCCCGGGATCAGATTGCGCAGGCTCACGTCGTTGACGAGCATGACGAGGCGGATGCGCGTCAGCGCCGCTTCCGCACTGATGCCCGCCTCGCAATCGTCCACGATGACCGCGACTTCCGCTTCAAAGTCGCAGCCCCAGGCCGTGTCTCTGAGCGGAATGGCGTCGCGGGGTCCAAGGAAAGCGTCGCTGCCGCCCTGGTACATGAGCGGGTCGGTCCAGAAACTCTCGGGCGCCTTGGCGCCGCGCGCCTGGCGCACCAGCGCGACATGGTTCACATAGGCTGAGCCGTCGGCCCATTGGTAGGCGCGCGGCAGCGGTGAAGCGGCTTCGCGCTCGTGAAAGCGCTCGCGCAGGATGGTTCCAGCATTGACGCCTTCATGCAGCGCCTTGAGGCGCGGCTCTGCGGCATGAACAACATGGGCAACATGGGTAACATGGGCGGCATGGGCAACATGAG
>CAZNTI010000081.1:0-7631 GCA_964575885.1 uncultured Terricaulis sp. | reverse complement strand
GCGGGCAGAGCTTCATAGACAGCGCGCTCGCCAAGATCGAGGCGATCCGGCGCCGGATCGACCAGAGCGGACGCGATATCATTCTTGAAGTCGATGGCGGGGTGAACGCCAAGACCGCGCCGCGCATCATTGCCGCGGGGGCCACGGCGCTGGTGGCGGGCAGCGCCGTCTTCGATGGCGACGCCCGCCGCTACGCCGACAACATCGCGCGGTTGAGAAATCCGCACTGAATGAACGCTGCCGCTTCCCCCGCCCGCCGGCCGCCGCGGCCCGGCCCGGTGAGCGAGCCGTGGCGCGCCAATCCGTTTCACCGCATGCGGTTGGGCGAGATCGACGCGCCGGATCGGATCGAGGCGTGGGGCGCTGACCCCCGCGTCGGCGACGCCGAGCGCGGACGCGAAATCGGTCGCGGCGTCTGGCGCATCGGCGCCGAGCGGTTGGTTTGCGACCAAATCCTGCCATGGGACGAGCCGGCACCGTCGCGCCATTTCGCGGCCCGGCTGCATTCGTTTTCGTGGCTGGTCGATCTCGCCGCGGTCGGCCCCTCTGCGCACGCCCTAATGGGCGAACTCATCGACTCGTGGGTCGAACGCTTCGGCGAATGGGACGATCTCGCCTGGGATCCCGAACTCGCCGCCGAACGCCTGTTCGCATGGCTCTGCTGGGCGCGGCCGGCTTTCGAGACCGGCGATCCGGTGCGACGGCTGAACCTGTTCCGCACCGCGGCGCGGCAGGCGCGGCTCTTGCTCATCGCCCAGAGCGAACTAAGCGACCGCCACCTTGGCTCGATCAAAGCCGGGGCGGCTTTGATCCTCGCCGGCGCGGCGCGCTTCCCCGACGCCGAGCGCCTCGCCGAGCAAGGCGAGGAAATGCTGATCGAAGCCTGCGCGAAGCAATTCCTGCCCGACGGCGGCCATCTCTCGCGCTCACCGGAAGCGCTCGCGGAAGCGTTCTTCGATCTGATCGTGGCGCGCGAAGCCTTGAGCGAGCCGCCCCCGATCATGTCGGAGACGCTGCCCAAGATCGCCAACATGGTGCGCATGCTGCGCCTCGGCGGCGGCGGCCTGGGCTGTTTTCACGGCGGCTGCGAAGGTTCGCCCATCTCCATCGACGCGGCGCTGGCGCGGCTCAACGCCGAGGTTCGGGCCATCCAATACGCCACCCATTCGGCTTTCCAGCGGCTCGAGGCCGGACCAATGCGGGTGCTGTTCGATGTCGGCGGTGCGCCGCCGCTTGGCTATTCCGAGCGCGCGCACGCGAGCGCGCTGGCGTTTGAGCTCTCAAGCGCCAGCGAGCGGCTGATCGTTAATGTCGGGGCCACGCGTGAACTTGAGCCGGCGGCGCGGATGGCGGCGCGCGCCAGCAACGGACATTCGACTTTGGTGTTGGCCGATGCGCTGTCTGCGGCGCTGGAAGAATCGCGCCGGGGCAAAGGCCCGGCGCGGCTCACGGGGCCCAGCCTTGATGAAGTGCGCCGCTCCGCGGACGAGGCTGGCGTCACCGTGCAGGGCCGCCACGACGGCTACCGGGCCAATTTCGGCCTTTTCCATCGCCGCTACCTGTTCATGGACACCACCGGCTCGAACCTGCGCGGCATCGACGAATTGATCCGCCCCATGCGACTCAAAGCGCCGGCGCCGAAGCAGCCGATCCCGTTCGTGGCGCGCTTCCACCTGCACCCGGACGTGCGGGCGCGGCTGGTCGAGCGCAAAGTGGCGCTGCTGGAAACGCCGGGCGGGCAACGCTGGCGGCTGCGCACCGACGCACCTGAGGTTTCGGTGCAGCCCTCGATCTATTGGGGCGGGCCTGCCCCACGCGACACATTGCAGATCGTGCTCGCCGGCGAGGCCGACCCGATGGGGCACGGGCTTGCGCCGCCAAATCGGGTGCGCTGGGCGCTGACGCGCTCGGACTAGGGCCTACGCCTCCAGTTCGACATCCCAGTAGAGGTAGTCCATCCAGCTTTCATGCATGTAGTGCGGCGGAAAGCGCCGCCCCACGTGCTGCAGCTCGTGCATGGTCGGGCGCCGCGGGCGCTTCTGCGGGCGCATCGCGGCCTGGTGAGCGAGCTTGCCGCCCTTCTTCAGATTGCACGGCGCGCAGGCTGTGACGATGTTCTCCCAGGTTGTCCGCCCGCCCTTGGAGCGCGGAAGCAAGTGGTCGAACGTAAGATCGTCGGGCGAGCCGCAATATTGGCATACAAAGCCGTCGCGCAGGAACACGTTGAAACGCGTGAACGCCGGCGGCCTGTCCTGCTGCACGTAGTCGCGCAGCGATATCACCGACGGAAGCTTCATTTTCAGGGACGGCGAGTGCACTTCGTGGTCGTAGTGGGCCACCACATCGACCCTCTCCAGAAACACCGCCTTCACCACTTCCTGCCAGGGCCAGAGCGAAAGCGGGTAATACGACAGCGGTCGGAAATCGGCGTTCAGCACCAGCGCGGGCCAGCCCGAAAGGGGGGCGCTGGAAACGTTCATCGCTGGCCGCTCCAATGCAGGCGCGGCCTGATGCTATGTCGTAAGGCGGTCAAGCTGGGCTGATTGAAGGCGAGCTCCTTTCGCAACCGCGATATAGCATCGCAGCCAAGCGGCTGCGAGGGCAGCTATAACTGATTTGGCGCGACAGGTTTGTGACACCGAAGACATGCGCGCCGGAAATTTAGCGCGCGACAGTAATTCCTATCGGTTTCAAATACTTGGCAAGGAAGGCGCCGCCCAGTTCGAGCCCGTCCGGGCCGATGGAATGCGGCACGCCATAGGAGATGTGCCACTGCGCGCCATGGCCGGCGGCCGCCAATTGCTCGGCGGAATCGAACATCGCAGGAATGGGAATGGTGGGGTCGCGGTCCCCGTGGACGAGCAGGATTGGCGGCTTCGCGCGCATCTCATCCTTGAGCCGGCGCCCGCCCACCAGCACGCCCGAGAAGCCCAGCACCGCCGCCAGCGGCCGCTCGCGCCGGAGCGCAACGTGGAGCGCCATCATCGTCCCTTGCGAGAACCCCACCAGCGCCACCTGGTCTGGGGCGAGGCCATATTTCTGGCATTCGCGGTCAATGAACCGATCGACGGACTGGGCCGCGGCGCGTGCGCCCTGCTCCATCAAGTGCGGGTCGAGATTGGAGATCGGGAACCATTGATAGCCGCCTGGCGCCTGCGGCACCGGCTCAATGGCGTTGGGCGAGACGAACGCCGTACCAGGCAGGGCTCGCGCCCAATAGGGCGCGAGGCTGATCAGGTCGGCGCCGTTGGAGCCGTAGCCGTGCAACATGATCACCAAGCTGTCGGGTTTGCCGCCACGCGCCGGCGGCACGCGCGGGCCGTCAAGAAAGACTGTCATGCGCCGCTAGGTAGCGGCTCGCGCCGCCGAGCGGTAGCCTCCGCCGCGCCATGAATTTCGTCACCCGCTTCGCGCCCTCCCCGACCGGGTATCTGCATCTTGGCCACGCACTGTCGGCGTTGACCGCATTCGACGCGGCGCGCGCGGCGGGTGGGGACTTCCTGCTGCGCCTTGAAGACATCGACGCCGGACGAGCGCGCCCCGAATTCGAGGCGGCGATCCTTGAAGATCTCGCCTGGCTGGGGCTTGCTTGGGAGACGCCGGTGCGGCGCCAATCCGAGCACATGGGCGACTACCGGGCGGCGCTCGAGCAGTTGATCGCGCGCGGCCTTGTCTATCGCTGCTTCCGAACCCGCAAAGAGACCGCCGACGCCATCGCCTCGGCGCCGCATGGCGAGACCGGGGAGGTGTTTCGCGGCGAGGCGCTGCCGGCCTCAGAGGAAGCCGAAAGGCTCGCCGCCGGCGCGCCCTTCGCGTGGCGGCTTTCTCTGACGAAGGCGCGCGCAGCTTTGGGCCCAGACTACAACACGCTGGTGTTCGAGGACCAGTTCGGTCCAGTGCGGGCCGAGCCCGAGCGGCTGGGCGACGTCGTCCTGGCGCGCAAGGACTTCCCCGCGAGCTATCATTTGGCTTCAGTCTGGGACGACGCTCTGCAAGGGGTGACGCACGTGATCCGCGGCGAGGACCTGGCGGAGGCGGCCCACCTGCATGTGCTTCTGCAAAAGCTGCTGCAGCTGCCGCAGCCAGCCTATCGTCATCATCGCCTGGTGCGCGGCGAAGATGGCAAGCGCCTCGCCAAACGCGATGCAAGCGCAGCGCTGCGCACGTTGCGCGCCGCCGGCAAGTCGCCCGCCGACATACGCGCAATGCTGGGCCTTAACCCCAATGCCGATTAACTGCGAATTGGGTGCAGTGCGAACTCTTCTCTAAGCATGCAAGCGTATAGGCAGGTTTGGAGCACGCGGCTGCATCAGCGCCGCTAACGGATGCAATGTTGTGGGTCGACCAAGCGAACTATTACGGGCCTGACCGCCGGCTGAAGCCGGGCGGGCTGCGTTTGGTTGAGCGCCGCAGACATAACCTCGCCAGCACGCCGCCGCCGCTGGGAAGCGCCTTGCGCCAGCTGCGGCTAATGGTGATCGATGCCGAAGGCGACAAAGGCGACGCCTTTGCGGCGCGCGCGCAAGCGGTGGCGGCGCTGGCGCGCGCCCATTGCGAACCCGAAGCCGCGAGCCTGTTGATGAACTTGGCGACGGTGGCGACGCTGGCCCGTACCCGCGACATTCGCGCCCACCTTTACAACATGCTGGACCAGACGCACCAAGCGCTGATCGGCACGCACTAAGGTTCAATCCGGGTAGTGGCGATCGCCCGGCCAGCCTTCCATCGCCTCGATGGCCTCGTGGGCGCTCTCAAGCTTGTGGTCGGGCACATTGGAAATGCGCGCCGCCTCGATCCAGGCCTTGACCGCGGTTGGGGCGATGCGGTCGCGCGCGCACAGGACGAACACCGGTTCGTCCTTGGTGACGGCCGACAGCGAGCCGAACTCGAGTTCGCTGGCGAGACGCTGAAAGCCCGCTTCACGCAATAGCCTGGCGCAGTGCAGCTTGACCTCGCGGCCCTCGACATCACCGACTGACATGGGTCTGCCCTCCTCTATTGTTGCTGCGCCTGGACTTCGGCGACCTCAACCGTGACCGCAAGCGCTTCGCGCACGCTGGCGCTGACCCAACCGCGCAATGGCGCGGCATCCGCGGCGTCGAGTCCGCAGCAAAGCCGCACATAGGCCTCAGTCGGGCACTGGCCGTTTGAAGCATCGAACCCCACCCAGCCGAGATCTGGGACAAAAGCTTCCGCCCAAGCGTGCGACTCCTGAGCGCCGACAAACCCGGGCGACAAATATCCCATCACATAGCGCGCCGGAACGCCTAGCGTGCGCGCCGCGGCGATGAACACCTGCGCGTGGTCCTGGCAGACGCCCTCGCCCTGCGCGAGCGCCTCCGCGGCAGTGGTGCGCGGACCGGTGACGCGCTGCACGTAATTCACCCGATCGCGCACATACGCCGACAGCCGGTGCAAGGTGTCGAGCGGGTTATCTCCGACGCTGTCCTGGGCGAGCGCGCGCAACGCATCGTTCGGCGCCGTCAGCGCGGTCTGGCGCAGGAACACCGCGCGCGGCGCCGTTTCAGCATGCCCGCGCAGCACGCCCGCGGTGTCGATGGTGTCGACAACACCTTCGGCGACGATTTCGAGTTCGGCCTGCGCCTCGCGCGAGCGCCACACCGCTTCGGCGTCGCCGAAGCCGTTCACGAACTGGGGGGCCGCCGGCGCGCCGTTGACGCTGACGGCCCAGCTCCGCGAACGCTGCCCTTCATGGTCTGAAGCAAACAGCCGCAGCCTCAGATCGGCGTGGCGCGTCGGGGGATCGTATTGATAGCGGGTGACATGGCGAATGCTGATCCGCATGCGCTTCCTTCAGAATGAATAGGCGCGCGACACCTCGCTCGCCAAGCGATTGGTCGTGGAGATGGCCTCACTCAGAAACTCGTGCAAGCCGGCCTGGAAAAGCGTCTTTATATCATAACCTTCGAGGCGAGCCCGCATGGCGGCCGCGGTCTCATGACAGGCGTGGCGTTCGCCGTGAAGGCGCCCCAGCTCGTCAAGGTTGCGCTCGATGGCGCGGAAGCAGAAGTGCGCCGAGCGCGGAAACGCAGTGCTCAGCACCATGAAGTCGGCGATGCCCCACGCCGTGTAGTCGCCGCGATTCACGTGATGATAAGCGCGCAGCGCCGACACCGCACGCAACAGCGAGGTCCATTGGTAGTAGTCGCGACCGCCGCCGACGACATCGGTTTCAGGCAGCAACACATAGTACTTTACATCCAGCAGCCGCAACGTCATCTCGGCGCGTTCGATGAACTCGCCCAGCCGCAGGAACAGGTAGCCCTCATTGCGCAACAATGAGGTTTCGGCGGCGCCACGGAACGCGGCGGCGCGCTGTCGCGTCCAATCCAGCCACACCGGCAGATCGGCGACGGCGTGGTCTGCATCGAGGGTTTCCAATAGCCGCCACTGATCGTTGAGCGCTTCCCACATATCCGAGGTGATGGCCGTGCGGACCGCCTTGGCGTTGGCGCGCGCCTGCGCGATACAACAGCGGATCGAGGAGCGGTTGTCGGGATCGAGCAACAGTCGGAATATTACCGCCGACGCCTCGGCGGCGTCGGCGAGGTCGCCAGCGCTGCCGGCGGCGCGGGCAACCGAACTCCATTCGGCGCTGGCCCCCGGCAGCATGGTCATGCGCCGGCCCATTTCGATCAACCGCGCGCTGGCGTCGGCGCGCTCGATGTAGCGGCCCATCCAGTAAAGGCTCTCGGCGGTGCGGCTCAGCATCGGTTCATTCCGAAAGCACCCAAGTGTCCTTGACGCCCCCACCCTGGCTCGAATTGACGACCAACGAGCCCTTGGTCATGGCCACGCGAGTGAGGCCGCCGGGGGTCAAGCGCACCTCTTTGCCGACGAGGCAAAACGGCCGGAAATCCACGTGCCGGCCCTCGACGCCGCCCTCGCACAGGGTCGGGGCGGTCGACAGTTGCAGCGTGGGCTGAGCAATGTAGCCATCGGGGGCGGCGCAGATCTTGTCGCGGAAATCGGCGATCTGGGCCTTGGTCGCATGCGGCCCGATCAGCATGCCGTAGCCTCCGGAGCCGTGCACTTGCTTCACCACCAGTTCGCCCAGCCGCTCGAGCACGTACTGGCGCTCCTCGGCGACCGCGCACCGCCACGTCTCCACGTTTTTCAGGATTGGCTCTTCGCCGAGATAAAAGCGGATCATCTCCGGCGCGAACACGTAAATCGCCTTGTCGTCGGCGATGCCTGCGCCCGGGGCCGAACACAACGTCACGCCGCCGGCGCGATAGACGCTGAACAGACCCGGCACGCCCAGCAGGCTGTCGGCGCGGAAAAACAGCGGGTCGAGAAAGGTGTCGTCGATGCGGCGATAGATCACGTCCACACGCTGGGGCCCGCGCGTGGTGCGCATCCACACCAGGCCGCTGTCGACAAATAGGTCGCTGGCCTCGACCAGTTCCACCCCCATGAGGTCGGCCAGAAACGAATGCTCGTAATAGGCGCTGTTGAGCGGCCCCGGCGTCAGCAGCACGATAGTGGGCGCGTCCTTGCATGCTGGCGGCGCCAGCTCCTGTAAGGTGCGCTTGAGCATACTTGGATATTCGTCGATCGGCTCGACCGCGGAATTGGCGAACAATTGCGGGAACATCCGCATCATGATC
>CAZNTI010000080.1:1299-7685 GCA_964575885.1 uncultured Terricaulis sp. | reverse complement strand
CTTCTAAGCGGACGGTTGCAGGTTCGAGTCCTGCCGGGCGCGCCAGCGTTCAGGCCAGCGCGGCAAAAGCCTGATCGAGATCGGCGATGAGATCGTCGGGATGCTCCAGCCCGATAGAGAGCCGCAACAGCGGCCCGGGCGCCGACCAGCGCGTCGCCGAGCGGCGCATGTTCTTGTCCGTAGGTACGATCAGGCTTTCAAAGCCGCCCCAGGAAAATCCCATCGCAAAGAGCGTGCAACGTTCCAGCATGGTTTTGACGGCTGCGCCCGATGTCGGGCGGAGGGTGACGCCAAAGACCCCCGAAGCGCCGCTGAAGTCGCGCCGCCAGAGTGCGTGGTCGGGGTGAGCGCCGAGCGCGGGGTGCAGCACCGTGGCGACCTCGGCGCGACCTTCGAGCCAGCGCGCGACGGCGAGCGCCGAGGCGCTTTGCCGTTCCAGCCGCACTGCAAGCGTACGCAAGCCCCGCAGGACCAGGTAGGCGTCGTCCGGGGCGACGGCTGCGCCCATCTGGCGCGAGGTTGCAGCAACGCGCGCACCCCAATCGGGCGCGGCGGCGATAACTGCGCCCATGAACGCATCGGCGTGGCCGGCTTGGTACTTGGTGAGCGCCTGCACCGACAGATCGACGCCGTGCGCAAATGCCTTGAAATAGACCCCGGCCGACCAGGTGTTGTCCAACACCACCGGAATCTTGCGGGCATTGGCGGCCGCAGCGATGGCCGGCACGTCTTGAATCTCGAAACTGAGCGAGCCGGGCGATTCTAGAAAAACGCCGCAGGTCTGTTCGGTAAGCAGGTCGCTGATGCCGGCCCCGATGCGCGGATCGATGTAGCGGGTGCGCACGCCCAGGCGCGCCAGCACGGTATCGCAGAAGCGCCGCGTCGGCCCGTACACGCAATCGGCCACCAGCACTTCGCCGCCGGCGCGCGCGATCGTGCTGAGCGCAAGCGTGCACGCGGCAAGGCCCGAGGGCGCCAAGGTCGCGGCCGCCCCGCCCTCGATGGCGAGCAGCGCCTCGCACAGCGCTTCCTGCACCGCCATGCCTTCGAGCGCGTAGGTCTTGACGCCAGGCGCGTAGAGCTCGTCGACATCCTCGAGCAGCAGCGTGGTGGCGTGATGCACAGGGGGATTGACGCCTCCGGCGTTGCGGGCGCGGTCGCGGCCGGCGAGCGCGAGCCTCGTCTCCCAGCGCAGCTTGGAGCGGTCGCTTGACGTCGTGCTCATCCGCCGCCCGTCGCAACCGGCGTGTCCTGGAGCGCGCCCCATTCGGCCCAGGCGCCGTCATAGACGGCCGCGTCCCAGCGCCCAAGCCGCGCCAGCGCCAGCGCGATGATCGCTGCTGTTATGCCCGATCCGCAGGTGCACACCGCCGCCCGGCCGAGCGGCGCGTCGGCCTCCGCGAAAATGCGCTCCAGTTCGGCGCGAGACTGCAGGCAGCCGCTCGCGTCCACCAGAACCGACGCCGGCACGCTCTTGGCGCCTGGCATATGTCCGCTCCGCAATCCCGGCCGAGGCTCTGGCGCTTCGCCGCGGAAGCGCGCAGCCGGACGCGCATCGATCACTATGTCGCCATTGCTGAGGCTGCGGCGCATGTCCGCAAGCGCGCGCACCAGGTCGGCGCGAAAGCGAGGCGTAAAGTGGCGCTCCATGCGCACCCGCGGCGGCCCGGTCTCGATGGGCGCGCCGGCGCGCTCCCAAGCGGGGAAGCCGCCGTCGAGCACCGCGACGTCGTCGTGGCCCATCACTCGGAAGGTCCACCACACGCGCGCCGCCGAGAACACGCCATGATTGTCGTAAACTATGACGCGTGCGCCATCGCCAACGCCCATCTTCCTCATACGCGATGCAAACTTTTCCGGCGTCGGCAGCATATGCGGCAGCTCGGTGTCGCGCTCGGCGATGTCGTCGATGTCGAAGAACGCAGCCCCGGGAATGCGCCGTTCGGCGAACAGCGCCGGCGCCGAGCGCGGATCGCCGGGCAGGAACCAGCTTGCGTCGAGCACACGGATGTCAGGCGCATCCAGCCGCTCGGCAAGCCACGCAGCGGTCACCAGGGGATCGGGTTGGTCGGGCATTTCCCAAGGCTAAGCGCGCGCCGCCGCCGCGGCAACCAGCGACCCTGATCCGCGCGCGCCTTTGCAGCGTAGCCAACAAGGAAATTCAGGAGAGAACCCTCAAAATGCGCTCCGCCGTGTTCGCCACCATCGTGCTTGCCCTTGCCGGCGCCGCCCACGCCGCCCCGGTCGAGCCCGGCCGCATCGAGTTCGACGTGTTGCGAAACGGACAGCCGTTCGGCCGCCACACCGTGTCGGTAACAGGAGCGCAGGGGAATCTGCGCGCCGAGAACCGCGTCACGCTGCGCGCCGGCGTGGGCCCGGTGACGGTGTTCCGCTACGAGCAGAACTGCACCGAGACTTGGCGCTCCGGCGCGCTGGCCGGCCTTGAATGCTCGACCCTCAAGGACGGCCGCCGCACGCAAGTGAGCGCCCAGATCCAGGGCCAGCGCCTGCGTGTGACGGGCGCCGGCAGCGAGCACTTCTTTCCGGTTGGCGCGTTTCCGACATCGTGGTGGACGCGCCCGCCGACCGATGCCGAAACCTTTCTCGACACAGAAACCGGCGCCCCGATGCGGGTGCGCGTATCGAGGGTGGGACGCGAGACCATCGAAGTTGGCGGCCAACGCATCGAAGCGGAGCGGCTCCGCGTCCAGGGTTCGATCATCGTCGACCTCTGGTACGATTTGAACGGCCGCTGGGTCGGATGCACGTTCACGGCGCGGGGCCAGACCATCTCGTACCGGCTGACGACCCCCATCGACAGCGCGCCGTCCTGATCCGCTAAGCGGGCTTACCCAGCTCCACCTGCACGACGTCGGTGCGCCCGGTGCGAAAGCCCGCTTCGCAATAGCTCAGATAGAACAGCCACAGACGCCTGAAGCTCTCGTCGAAACCAAGCGCGCGAATGTCGCTCCACTTGCTGGAAAAACGACCGGCCCATTCCGCCAGCGTCTGCGCATAAGACATTCCGAACGCATCGGCCTGGCGCCAGGCAAGGCCCGCTTTTGCGGTTTCCTGCTGCAAGCGCTCTACGCTCGCCAACATGCCGCCGGGAAACACGTGACGCTGGATAAAGTCGGCCCGCTTGCGGTACTTCTCGAACAGTTCGCCCTTGATGGTGATGATCTGCAGGGCCGCGCGGCCGCCGGGCTTCAGCACCTCGGCGATCTTTCTGAAATAGACGGGCCAATACTTCTCACCGACGGCCTCGAACATTTCGATCGACGCCACCTTGTCGAATTGACCGTCGATGTCGCGATAGTCTTGACGCCGGAGGTCGACTTGGCCCGACAAGCCCGCGCGCTCAATACGCGCGCGCGCGTAGGCCAATTGTTCGTCGCTGATCGTCACGCCGGTGACGCGCGCGCCGAACTCTGCGGCGGCGACCTCCGCGAAGCCCCCCCAGCCGCAGCCGATTTCGAGCACGTGCTCTCCGGGCTTGAGATCCAGATGCCGCGCCAGCGCGCGATATTTGGCGAGCTGCGCCTCCTCCAGACCGCGCGCCTGGTCAAAGCGCGCCGCGGAATAGGTCATCGTACGGTCGAGCCAGGTTTCGTAGAAGCGGTTGCCGAGATCGTAGTGCGCGAGAATGTTGCGCCGCGCGCCGCGCCTGGAATTGTCGCGCGAGAGGTGACGGAGCCAGTTCAGCGACTTGCCGATCATGCTGCCTTCGAACACGCGCCGGAAGCGCTCGATATTGTTGGCCAGCAGCACCAGCGCAGCCGAGAGATCGGCGGTCTCCCATTCGCCCGCGATCCAGCTTTCCGCAAAGCCGATGTCGCCTTGCGTGACCACGCGGCGCGCGAAGCGATAATCCTTGATCACAATGTCGAGCGCCGGCGCGCCGTCATCGCCGAACCGCAGGCGCTCGCCGCCGGGCAAGGTGAGCAGCACCGCGCCGTCGCTGATCTTGAGCAGCGCCAGCAGCACCGCCTTGGCCGACGCCGGCGCTTTCAAGGCGCCGATCGCGGCGGGGGTAGCGGTCAGCGGCGCCAGATCTGAAACTTTGGCTTCGTGCATGGGGAAAATCTAATACTCGATCACAACGGGTTAAAGGCCGGGACCGACCCATTGCTTCGGTACGGGTGGAACTAGTCGCCGGATGACAAGGACTTGAAGGCGGCAAGCGCGCGCTCGCGCGCAAACCCATGGTCGACGATCGGGCGGGGATAGGTTCGCCCTAAATCCACCCCCGCCGCACCGAGATCAGCGGGCGCGGCCTCCCATGGACGGTGCAGCAGACCGTCGCTCAGGCCCGCCAGTTCGGGAACCCAGCGCCGGACGTAAGCGCCGTTTGTGTCGAAGCGTTCGCCCTGGGCCACGGGGTTGAAGATACGGAAGTAGGGGGCGGCGTCCGCGCCGGAGCCCGCCACCCATTGCCAGGAGGCGGCGTTGTTGGCGAGGTCGGCGTCGACCAAGGTGTCCCAGAACCAGGCTTCGCCCTCGCGCCAGTCGATCAGGAGATGCTTGATCAGGAACGAGGCGGCAATCATGCGGGCGCGATTGTGCATGGTCCCGGTGACCCAAAGTTCGCGCATCGCGGCATCGACCACGGGGTAGCCGGTGCGCCCGCGCCGCCATGCCTCGAGCGCTGCGTCGTCGCTGCGCCAGGGGAAGGCGTCGAACTGATCGCGCCAATTCGCTTCGGGCAGCGTGGGCCAATGGAAGAGCAGGTTGTACGAAAATTCCCGCCAGCCGATTTCGGACAGGAATTTGTCGGCGTCCTTGCGCAGCGTTGCGTCCGCCTCGACGGCCACTTCGAGCTGAGCGTGCACCTGCGTCGGCGAGATCTCGCCCCAGTGCAGGTGCGGCGACAACCGCGAGGTTGCGCGCAAGCCAAGCGCGTTGCGATCTTCACCGTAACCGCGAAGCGCCGTTTCGAGAAAACGATCGAGCGCGGCTTGGGCGCCGGCTTCGCCCGGCGTCCATTCCGGCTCGAAGCCGCTGGCCCAGTTCGGCTTGGTCGGCGCCAATCGCCAAGCGCTAAGCGCGTCGGATGCAAGTTTGCCGCGATAGCCAGCCAGCGCGCGCGGGCGCGGCAGCGGCGTTCGCCAGCCGCCCTGCGTGACGCAAGCGCGCCAATATGGCGTGAACACCTTGAAGGCTTCGCCGGACTTCGTTTTCACGGTCCACGGTTCGTTGAGCAGGGCGGCGTTGAAGGTCTCGACCGCAACGCCGCTTTGCGTCAGCCGCTCCTTCAATACCTTGTCGCGTTGGATCGCATAGGGCTCATAGCAGCGGTTCCAGAACACCGCGCCGGCTTTGGTTTCGCGCGCCAGCGCGGCAATGACCTCGCCTGCCCGCCCGCGCCGCAAGAGCAGCGCTGCGCCGCGCTTTTCGATGTCAACGGAAAGCGCCAACAAGCTCTTGTGCAGCCACCAACGCTGGGCGCCGCCAACCGCCCAGCGGCCAGGCGTCTCGTCGTCGAGCACATAGACGAAGATCAGGGGCCGGTCGCTGGCGACGGCGGCCCGCAGCGCCGGATTATCGGCGAGCCGCAAATCCTGCCGGAACCAGACGATCGCCGGCGCCGCCTCACTCATGCGGTGCGCGGTCCTGCCGGTTGCGGAGATGGATTTCCAGCATCATCGCGTCCTTGAGCCAGCGCCCATGCGCGGCGATGCTGGCGACCGCAAAACCGTACCAGCCTGCGCGCCACAGCCCGCGGCGAACGTAGTGGTTCAGAAAGTAGAAGGGCCTCGCAAGCACCAGCCGCAGCGCCACCAGCCAGAACGGCTTCAACTTGGTGTCGCGGGCGCGGCCGGCGGAATTGCGGGTGAACTTATCCTCCAATTGCGCCAGGTCGCGAAACGAGTAGTGCAGCAGCGGCGCGTTGAGCCTGCCCATCATCACGCCGTTGGGAATTTCGACCTGATCGTAATTGGCATGATCGGGCGCGCGCACGACGCGGCGATCGTAGAGCTTGCGCCGATCGACGAGATTGAAGCTACGCCACGCCGGCCCGACCGGGGGCACGGTCGCCATCATGAGCTCATATACGGGCATGTCGGGGTCGCCCTGGGAGAACAGCGCGCGGATCTCCGCAGCCAGTTCCGGGCTGACGATTTCATCGGCGTCGAGGTCGAGCAGCCAATGGTGACGCGCCGCATCTTCGCCCAGCCGCTTTTGCTTGCCCCCGCCGAGCCAGGGCACCTTCACCACCCGCGCGCCCAGTTCGTGGGCGATTTCGATGGTGCGGTCAGTTGAGCCGGAATCGACCACCACGACCTCGCCTACGACCTGTTGGGTCGCACGGATCACCTCGCCGATCATGCGCTCTTCGTTCTTGGCGCGGATGTAGGCGGAGATGGGGGCGGGGGCGGTCATGG
>CAZNTI010000080.1:0-1289 GCA_964575885.1 uncultured Terricaulis sp. | reverse complement strand
AATCTTCCCGGCGCCCCGAGCACGGTCGCCGACAGCAACGGGGGAACGGGCCTGGGGGCGGTCATGGGCGGGGATCAAGCTCAGCTGCCAGCGGGATTGCAAGCCCCCTACAGACTACGGCTCCGACATACCTCCGTGCGGCCCTGGAAAGGGTCCCATAAGAGGCGAGGAAAAGTCTGAAATGTCTTCAGCAAGACGAACGCCCGACGGAGGTCGCGCATCGCGCCAAGGTAGCCGACCCCTTATTTGGATGGCCTCAAGCGGCTCAATGCGAGCGTTGCTGGGAAAGGCAAGCCAATGTCCGGTTGGTTCGCCAGAATCGCCCCTGAAGGTGATGCAAAGACCGGGAACCGGTGACATCGAAGTGTTTGGATTGAACACCTGTGCTTCGAGCAATGTGTGGCCTTCCGAATGCTCGAAGTAATCGTCGCGCAAGCGGACAGGAGCCCAGCTGCCGGTTGATGAGCCGCGGGCCAATGCCTGGGCACCTATGATGGCCTGTTGGAGCTGCTCCCACCGAGTCCCGTCCAAAGGGGGTTGGCTGCTGTGCTCTCGCAGCTCTACGAGAAGGCGGTGCCAGCGCCTCGGAGCTGCCCCAAGATATGTGGACAGTTCGCCGAGGTTGAGGCGACCAACGCAGGCGAGGCCGCCGACCTTCTGAAAGTAGGCGATTACGGCGAACAACGCGGCTTCCTCGGCGTCACCACTTCCGCTAATGCGCAATTCATATGGCGGAAGCCGACGTCTGCCACGACCGACCGCAGGCTGATGATGTCGGGTCAGAAGTTGCTCTGCCGCCTGCACTTGCGTCTGCAACTCCAACCATTCCGCGAACATCGCCTCTGCTTTGTCGGCATGGCGAAGCTCGCGCATCGTTGCGATATCGCGCGCGTGATCGTGAGCACTTAAAGCGAACCCGCTTGCAGTGGCGAATGAGGTGCCAATGCCGACCCAAAATAGCTTTTGACCCCAGCCAGCCTGATCAGTCATTGCGAGAACGATCCGAATCGAAACGTGAGCCTAACAATGTATCATTTTGCCGCGGCAGTTCACCCGCTGCGCGCCAGTTCGGCCGCGTCGGCGTGACCGAACAGCGCCAGCGCCAGCCGGATGGCCGCCCCGCGTTCTCCGCCCAGTTCGGGGTCGCGTTCGACTGCGAGCCGCGCTTCCTTGTCGGCGGGCCCAAGCAGATCGGCGTGCGCTTCCGGCGAGACCAGCCGGAACGGCGGCAGCCCCGATTGCTGGGTGCCCAGCATGTCGCCGGCGCCGCGCATCTGAAAATCGATCTC
>CAZNTI010000079.1:0-7690 GCA_964575885.1 uncultured Terricaulis sp. | reverse complement strand
AGCGGGCGCTGCGCGGGTTGAGCGCAAGCTCGACAGCGTAGGCGCGCGCGAGCGTGTCGGCCGGGCCGATCGATTGCAGCACGGCGTCTAGCGGTTTGCCCATGGCTTGCGCTTCATCGATGTGGCCGCGCAGATCGTGCACGATCTCGCTGTGATCGGGGCAATCAAATCTCGCCAGCGCGTCGGCGAAGGCATGCATGTAGCGGTCTACAACCGGATTGGCGGCGATCATGGCGTGTCTCCTGTGTTCAGGCATTCATCAACGGCGGCGGCGAGCGCCGCCCATTCCGATTGCAGCGTTTGGAGCCGCGCACGGCCTGGCTCTGTGAGGCGGAAGTATTGGCGTGGCGGGCCGGTCGGCGAGTCGACGCTGAAGGCTTCGATGTGGCCCTCGCTCTTCAGCCGGCGCAGCAGCGGGTAGAGCGTATTTTCGCCTGCCGCCAACGGCTCCCAGGCTTCCAGCGTCGTGACGATGGCGTAGCCGTAGTTCGCCTCGTCCCGAAGCAGACGCAGGACGCACAACTCGAGGACGCCGCGGCGCAGTTGCGAGGTCCATTCCGTAGTCGTGCCAATGGCCATCGGGCCGGCTCCATGCTATTGTGCGGCACACACTAGCAGACTACTGTGCGCGGCACAATAGCTAATTCGTCTCAAACTCACGTGAGGCTGCTGGTTTCCCTTTTCTCGCAACTGCGAAAGGATAATGTGCTGCTGCGACCAGGCCCGAGCGGGGCGGGATTGGCGGGAGTGCTGGATGATCGGCGTAGTCGTGGTGTCCCACGGCCGCTTAGCGGATGAATTCGTCGCCGCGGCGGAACATGTGCTGGGCGCGCAGGAGCAAATGCGTGCGGTGGCGATCGGGCCTAACGATGACATGGAGGAACGCCGCGGCGACATTCTGGACGCGGTGCGCGCCGTGGACCGCGGCGACGGGGTGGTCATCCTCACCGACATGTTCGGCGGCACGCCTTCAAACCTCGCCATCTCGGTGATCAATCAGGTCAAGATCGAAGTCATCGCCGGCGTGAACCTGCCGATGCTGATCAAGCTGGCTGAAGTGCGCGGGCGCATGAAACTTCCGGACGCCGCGCTCGCCGCGCAGGAGGCGGGCCGCCGCTACATTCGGGTCGCGTCGGTGGAACTGGCGGGCGGCGCGGCCTGAGGTTAGCTTGCCCGCATGGGGCAGAAACGTACGATTCCGATCACCAATATTCGCGGCCTGCATGCCCGCGCGTCGCGCAAGGTCGCCGAAATCGCGCTCAAGTACGAGGACACGCGCATCCTCGTCCGCCGCGAGGACGACGAGGCCGACGCGCGCTCGCTGATGGACCTGATGATGCTGGGGGCCGGCATTGGTTCCGACATTGAACTGGAAGCTGATGGTCCCGCCGCGGTGGCGGCGCTGGACGAATTGGAAACCCTGATCCGCGCCAAGTTTCACGAAGGGGAGTGAGATGGCCTTGGGCATGCACAAGCTCGGCGCCGTTGCGGCGCTCGCGGCGACCTTGGCGCTCGGCGCTCAAGCGCCAGCGGCGCGGATCGAGTACACGCTGTCGCCGGTGCTGGAGGCTGGCGCGCTGCGCGCGGTCGAGATCGATCTGCGCTTCACCGGCGAGGCCGACGGCGAGACGGTGCTGGAGCTGCCGGGCGGCTGGGGCGGCCAGGAAGAGCTCTGGCGCAGCGTTGAGGCGCTCGAAGTTGTCGCTGGCGCGCGTCTGAAGGCCGGCGACCGGGCCGATGTGCGCGTGCTCGACCATGCCCCCAGCGCGCGCGTCCATGTGCGCTACCGCATCGTCCAGGACTGGGAGGGCGCGCCCCGCGCCGAGCTGGGCAATGTCTATCGCGCCACCATCCAGCCCGCCTATTTTCATCTCATCGGCAACGCCGCGCTCGCTTATCCCGCGCTCGACCCGCAGACGCCGGTGCGCTTTCGCGTCGCGCGGATGCCGCGCGGCTGGAGCTTCGCGTCCGATCTGGAGCACGCAGGGCTGACGCTAGACGGCGTCCCGTCCAGCGTCAGCGTCGGCGGCGACTTCCGGGTCCTGCGCGGCGGCGACAACAACGTGCGTGTCGCCATCCGCGGCGATTGGAGCTTCAGCGACGAAGCGATCACGCAGCAGGTCTCGGAGATCATCGCCAGTCAGCGCCGCTTCTGGAGCGACGCTTCATCGCCCTATCTGGTCACTGTGATCCAGCTCAGCGCCCCGGACGCGGGATGGACCTCGATCGGGGGCACCGGGCTCGACGACGCCTTTGCGTTTTTCGCTACGCCCAATGCCGACATGGCGCGCATCACCCGCACGCTGGCGCATGAGAGCCTGCACACCTGGATCCCGCGTCAGATCGGGGGCATGCCTCTACAGGGCGAGGCCGCGCATTACTGGCTCTCCGAGGGCTTCACCGATTTCATGACCGCGCGGCTGCTGGTGCGCCAGGGCGTGTGGGGGCCCGCGGAGTTCGCCGACGATCTGAACACGATGCTTGCGGCTTACGGCCAGTCGAGCGTGATCGGCGAACCCAACGCGCGCATCCTCGCCGATTTCTGGAGCGATCGCGAAGTGCAGCAGTTGCCGTATCAGCGCGGCAGGCTGCTGGCGATGATCTGGGACGGGCGCTTGCGCACGAGCGCGCGCAGCCTGGACGCCGTGCTGCAACAGATGCGCCTGCGCGTGCGCCATGGCGAGGCGATGCGTGCGGCGGACCTGTTTCCGCTGGCGGCTCAGCCCATGGGGCTCGATCCGGACGCCGATATCGAAGCGCACGTGGTGCGCGGCGAACCCATCAGGCTGCCGCAGGATCTGCTGGCCCCGTGCGGGCGGGTGGAAACGCGCGAGGTCCCGCGTTTTCATCGCGGCTACGACATCGAGGCCACCACCGCCAACAACAACGTGATCGCTGGCGTCGATCCCCTTTTGCCCGCCTACGCTGCGGGCATGCGCAATGGCATGGTGCTCGTCCGACGCGACGCCGGCGTGATCGGCGACGCCGAACAGGAGATCGCTTACGTGGTGCGCGACGGCGAGAACGAGCGCATCATTCGCTACATGCCGCGCGGACACGGCGTTTTTTCCGAACAGAGGCTGGTCCTGACTACGCCGCTCGAGGGCGAACAGCTTCGCCGCTGCGTCGCGGTGCTCGGGGGCTAGCCGACGGCCATGGGCTTGAGGCCGAGATCGGCGAAGAGCGCCGCATCGCTGTCGCGCTCCGGGTTAGAAGTGGTGAGCAGCCGATTGCCGACGAAGATCGAATTGGCGCCGGCCAGAAAGCAGAGCGCCTGCAATTCCCGGCTCATGGCCTCGCGCCCGGCTGAAAGCCGCACCACGCTTTTGGGGCATACGATGCGCGCCGCAGCGACCGTGCGCACGAATTCCAGGCCGTCGATCGCGGCGCTGTCGCCGAGCGGCGTGCCTGCAATCGGAACCAGCGCGTTGATCGGCAGCGAGTCCGGGTGCGTCGGCAGCGTCGCCAGCGCGTGCAGCAGCCCAATCCGATCGTCTCGGCTTTCGCCCATGCCGACGATGCCGCCGCAGCAGGTGCGGAGGCCGGCGGCGCGCACATGCGCAAGTGTGGCGAGCCGCTCGTCATAGCTGCGCGTGCTGACGACGGTGGGGTAATATTCCGGCGAGGTGTCGAGGTTGTGGTTGTAATAGTCGAGGCCCGCCGCCCTGAGCGCGTGCGCCTGATCCGGCGTCAGCATACCGAGCGTCGCGCAGGTTTCGAGCCCCTCGGCCTTCACCGCCGCGATCATGGCGGTGAGCTGGGGCAGGTCGCGGTCTTTCACTTCCCGCCAGGCGGCGCCCATGCAGAAGCGCTGCGCGCCGCCGGCTTTGGCCTGGCGCGCGGCCGCCGCGACGTCTTCTGGCGACATCAGCTTTGTCGCCGGCACGCCGGTGTCGAAATGCGCAGACTGGCTGCAATAGCCGCAATTCTCGGCGCAGCCGCCGGTTTTCACCGAAAGCAATTGCGACAGCTGCACCTGGTCGGCGGCAAAATGAGCGCGATGGATTGTCGCCGCCCGGAACACCAGCTCCGGAAACGGCAGCGTGAACAATGCCGCGATTTCCTCGCGGGTCCAATCATAGCGCGGAAATGTTGCGTCATATGCCATGCGCGGCTTTATGTGCGATCCGCCGCAGTGAAACAACTCGGCCGCTGCTACGTTAGCAGGTATGGCTTCGCCGATCACCGTGACCATTCCTCACCGCCTTGGCAGAGCCGAAGCGCGCGCCCGCGTGCATGCCGGCTTCGATCACTTCCAAAGCCAGCTGGCTGCAGCGCCGATGGCGCGGCTTGCCCAAGCCTGGACCGGCGACCGGTTGAACTTCAGCGCCCAGATGCTGGGCCAGACAATCGCCGGCCGGATCGATGTCGGCGACGCCGAGGTGCGCATCGAGATCGATCTGCCGCTGTTTCTGGCCGCAATGGCCGACAAGATCGCTGGCCGGCTGCGCCGGCAGGGCCGCCTGTTGCTGGAAAAGCAATAGTCCGGTTGCCTTTGTCCTGCGGGCGCGGTTCAAGGTGTTCACCGGAGGGACTTATGATCAAACGCGCCGCAGCCGCCGCCATCCTGTCATTGACCGCAGCATGCAGCCAGCCGGCCGCTCCGACCTCGGCGGCCGCGCCCGCGGTCGAGCTGTTTGCGCTCGATTGCGGACGCCTGACTATTTCCGATGCGGACATGTTCGCCGATGACGGCTCGTTTGCCGGCGTCGCCGCCGAAGCCGTCGATCCGTGCTATCTCATTCGTCATCCCGCGGGCGATCTGCTCTGGGACGCCGGCTTGCCCGACGCCCTTGCCGAAGCCGAGGGCGGGATTACTCAGGACGTGTTCACGCTGCGGGTGGAAACCGGCCTGGCCGCGCAGCTGGCGCAACTCAATCTTACCCCCGCCGATATCGAGTTCCTTTCTGTCTCGCACAGCCACTTCGACCACGTCGGCAATGCCGGCCTGTTCGCCGCCGCGACCTGGATCGTCGACCCCGACGAGCGCGCGCACATGTTCCGTGAAGAGGCCCGCGCCGACGAAAACTTCGCTCTGGTCGCGCCGATGGAGGCCATGCAGGTCCGCCTGATTGAGGGCGACGGCGACCATGATGTTTTCGGCGACGGCTCGGTCACGATCGTGCAGGCGCCCGGCCATACGCCCGGCCACACGGTGCTGCTGGTCCGCCTGCCCAACGCCGGCCCGGTGCTGCTCACTGGCGACATGTACCACCTGCCCGGCAGCCGCGAGCGGGGAACGGTGCCGCGCTTTAACACCGATCCGGTGCAGTCGCGCGCTTCGATCGCGAAAATTGAGGCTCTGGCGACCGAAACCGGCGCCCGGGTGGTTCGCCAGCACGTGCCGGAGGATTTCGAAGCGCTGCCCGCGTTTCCGGCGTCGCTGAACTGAGCGAACGCCGCGGGATCAAGGTTAATGCCATGTCCGCTTGACGCACCTGCACGCCTGCTGCGTGCAAGTCCTTCTGCACGCAGCGCCTCGTAGGCCAGTATGTCGCTCTCATGAAGCTGAGATCATGAACCTGGGCTCGCCCCGGAGGATGCGATGAGGATTGACCAGCAGGCGGCGCTGAGTTTGGTGCAGGAATGGGGCCCCAAAGCGTTCTGGGCGCTGCTCATCATTGTCGTGTCAGTGTTTGCCGCCAAAGCGGTGAAATGGGCGATCGCGCGCGGCTTTGACCGGATCCCATTCCTGTCGCGCAAGGACAGCGAGGGGCCCGGAGGCTTGAAGCCCACCTCCGATGTCGGAGAGCGCGTCGGCGAGGTCGGCTACTGGCTGGTGTGGCTGGTCGGGCTCATCGCTGCGCTCAACGTTCTGGGGCTGCAGGCGGTGGTGGCGCCGCTCAACGACATGTTGCGCGGCGCGTTGCAGTATTTGAACAACATTATCGGCGCGATCCTGATCTTCCTGATCGGCTTTGCGCTCGCCACCATCGTGCGCCGCATGGTCGAGGCGACGGTCGACGCCATTGAACTCGATCAGCGGCTGATCGATCTCGGGCTCACGCACACGCCGCGCGGGCCGGCGCTGGCGCGCCTGTTTGGCATTTTGAGCTTCACTCTGATCATCATTCCGGTGTCGATCGCCGCGCTTGACGCGCTCAATATCGCAGCGATCTCCGAACCCGCGAAAGCAGTTCTGCGCGATATCCTGGCCACCATTCCCCGGGTGATCGGCGCGGGCCTCATCATCTTCATCGCTTATGTAGTCGGCCGTTGGATCATGACGCTGACCGAGGAGGGGCTGAAATCCATTGGCTTCGACGCGATCGTCGATTCCATCGCCAACGCCGACCCGATCCGCATCGGGCGCGAGCGCATGGATTTGACGCCGGGCGTCGACACCATCGATTTCTCGCGCTTCCCGCCGTCGCGCATGATCGGTATTGCGGTGCTGATTGGGATCGTATTGTTCGCCAGCATAGAAGCGGCGCGGATGCTCGATTTCGGCGCCATGGCGGTGATGCTTGGTCAGGTGCTCGAGTTGGCTTCGCGGGTGCTGTTCGGGGCGCTCATCATCGCTCTCGGCGTGTTGCTCGCCAACATCCTGTCGGCGGCGACCCACCGTACCGACAAGCCCTCCCACGAGATCATGTCGGTGCTGGTGCGCTGGGGGGTGATCGCGCTGTCCGTCGCAGTCGGCCTGCGCTTCATGGGCCTGGCCAACGACATCATCGTGCTGGCGTTTGGGCTGATCCTGGGTGCGGTGGCGGTGGCGGTGGCGATCGCCTTCGGGTTCGGCGGCCGCGACGCCGCCAAGCGGCTGCTCGACCGCTGGACCCAATAGGGGCCAAGGCGCGGCGCCAGGGTTTGCTCCTGGCGATTGTTGACATGCCCCGTAATGTTGTGTATACACAACATTACAATGCTGGTGCATAACAGAATTGCGGTTTTCCGCGCGGAGCGCGGCATGACCCGGAAGGACTTGGCGGAGGCGGTCGGCGTCAACCCGCAGACCATCGGCTATCTGGAGCGCGGCGATTACGCGCCCTCGGTCGAGCTCGCGCTCAAGCTGGCGGCCGTGTTCGGCGCGCCGGTGGAAATGATGTTCTCGCTGAAGCCGTTCGCGACCTTGGCGCAGACCATCCGAAACCAGGGAGAAAGCTGAAATGTACGTCCGCTCGCAACGGCGCCCGATGGGCAGCGCTATGGCGCCAGGGTTCGCGCGCGCGCTTTTTGCGGCGCTCTACGTGCTTTATCCGCTCGGCTGCGTTCTGCAGCTGGGGCCCGATGGCGGCGCCGACCACACCCTCGCCAGTGTTATCGGGCTGCTCATGATCGCCGCCGCGGCGCTCATCTTTGCTGTGTTGGCGGGCTCCAGTTTTCAACGCCAAGCCCAGGAGCCTGACGCCAAGCTCGACGAGCGCGAATTGGCGCAGCGCAACCGCGCCGCATACCGCGCGTTTTCCGTGCTCGCCGGGCTCGCGGCGCTCGGGCTTTTGTACATGAGCCTGCGGCTGGATTTCGTCGACCGCTTTCCGCTCTGGGCGCCGACCACGCCTGAGCATTGGAACGCGCTGTTCTGGGGCGCGATCATTTTGGGGCTGACCCTGCCGGCGGCCTTTCTGGCATGGGAGAAAGACCCGCCGCTGGAAGATTGAGCCATTTGCAGCCCGGCGCCAGCTTTGCTATCTCTCCCGCGCCCGCCGAGGAGCGTTGCGACGGCCAGATTGGCACAATCTCGGCCGCC
>CAZNTI010000078.1:0-7740 GCA_964575885.1 uncultured Terricaulis sp. | reverse complement strand
GCCTTAGAACCCCGGCACGCCCCGCAACGAGCGCTCCGACACCGACATGCAACTCACGTCTTCGCCTTCAAACCGAGCGGCGGTGAGCACACCTGACGCGTAAGCGCCGGTGTCGACGCCGACCCGACGCGCGTCGGCGAACGGCGCCGCCGACGGCGTGTGCCCGTGCACCACCCGGTGCGAGAACGCCCGTTTGCTGGCCAGGAATTTGCTCCGACTCCAAAACAGCGCGTCGTCGGTCTGTTCTTCGAGCGGGCGGCTGGGATCAATCCCTGCGTGCACGAAGGCGTAATCCCCGAGTTCCACATAGCGCTCCAAGCCGTGCAGGAATTCCAAGTGCGTTCGCGGCATGCGCTCCTTCAGCTGTGCGGCTGCGTTGATCCAGTCGGAGTCGCTGGCCCCGATCGGCGGCGGCGGCTGCACCCCATATGAAAGCAGGGTTTCAGCGCCCCCCTGCAGCACCCACGCGCGATTGACGAGCGGCTCTTCGCGGAACTCGAGCAGCGATTGTTCGTGATTTCCCTTGAGAAACCGGCGCTCGTACCCGAGCGGCCGCCCGCTCAACAGCAGGTCGAGAACCCCCGCCGAGTTTGGGCCGCGATCCACATAATCGCCCAGGAACACGACCACAGGTTCGCCGCCGGGGCGGCGCTCGTAGTCCGCCCGCAATTCCAAAAGCGCGAGCAATTCCAGCAGCAGATCGGCCCGGCCATGGATGTCGCCGATCGCCAAGCCCACCCGTCCCTCGGGAAACCGCGCGGCCCGCGTTGGGGCGGCTTCGAACATCCGCATCGGGGTCATGGCTCAAGACCTAAGCCAGAGCGTTAGGGCTGGCAATCAGCCGCGCGAGCCGGCAAGGGAGCGGCAGATTTGCCGGCGCCAGCCGGCATACGACCAAGGGGCTGACGCAGAATGGATAGTTCGCGTTCGGAGCCGATCATCTCGGTGATCATGGCCAATTTGAACGGCGCGAATTTCATCGCCGCCGCGGTGCGCTCGGTGCTGCGCCAAAGCGAGCGGGCGCTGGAACTCATCCTCAGTGACGACGGCTCCAGCGACGACAGCCTGGCCCGCGCCATGGCCGAAGCCGACGGCGACCCGCGCCTTGTCGTGCTCAGGCATGGCGTGCGCGGCGGACCGGCGGCGGCACGCAACCGCGCGCTGGCGATAGCCCGCGGACGCTGGGTCGCGGTCGTCGATAATGACGATTACATCCACCCGGAAAGGTTGCAGCGCCTCATCCGCGCCGCGGAAGCGGATGGCGCCGAGATCGCCGCCGACGACCTGCTGACGTTCTATGAGAGCGGCGCGCGCGCACCCCACCCGCATCTGCGCGGCGCGCTTGCCAAGGCGGCGACCTGGATCGACGCAGCCGCCTACGCTGAAGCCAACGTGCTCATGGCCGGCGGCGCCCAGCTTGGCTACTTGAAGCCGATTTTTCGCCGCGTCGGGCCTGGCGGCGCCACGCCGCGTTACGACGAAAGTCTGACCATCGCTGAGGATTCCGACCTGGTGCAGCGGCTGCTCATCGGCGGCTGGCGCCTGCGTCTCTATCCCGAACTCGGTTACTTTTATCGCAAACACACAGCCTCCGTTTCGCACCGGCTGAAGCCCGAGCAGGTCGACGCCATGCTTGCCGCGCACGCCCGCCTCGCGCCAGGCGACGACGCCCGGCTGAGGCGCGCGCTGGCGCGGCAACGCGCGGCGCTGCTTGATACGCACGCCTTCGTCAGCATGATCGCGGCGCTCAAAGCGCGCCGCTTCGGCGCCGCCGCGGGCTTCGCGCTCAAGCGACCAGCGGTGCTGCCCATGCTGGGCGAGCCGCTTAAAGCGCGTTTGTTCCCGAACAAGCCCCGCCCGCTCGCGCCAACGCCCCCGCGCATTGTCCTGATCTCGCGACAACGTATCGCTGGCGCCACGACCGGCAGCTCCGCCTATGTGCTGGCCATCGCCGGCGCTTTGCGCGACGCGGGCTTCGTGATCGACTTCATCGGCGCCTCACCGAAAATCTTCGGACGTTGGGCGATGCTGAGGCTGAGGCCCGAGCTTGATGTCTTCGAGCGCTTTCTCGTGCATGGGGGGGTGCGTATCGGGCCGCTGCTGCTGGCGCGCGACCCGCGCGTGTGGCTCGCATCGGCGCTCGCCGTCGCGCAGCGCGGGCTCGACCGCCTGGGACTCGGCGCGATCCAGCTCTCACGTCCGGCCGAGTATGCGCAGGGCGCGCCCGCCTCGCGCGCCGATCAGCTCTACGTCGCGCGCCATGCCGGGGTCGGCGTCGAGGCGGTCCTGTGCGACTACGGTTTCACTGCGCCGCTGGCGGCGTTCGCACTCGCGCCTAAAGCGCCAGCACTGGTCATCATGCATGACCTCATGTCGGCGCGTGTAACCGATCTCCTCGCGGAGCAGGTGTCCGCCGGCGTCTTGGCCTTAACCGCGGCCGAGGAATTCCGCCTCTTCGGCCTCGCCGAGGCGGTGATCGCGATACAGCCGGACGAGGCCGCAAAGGTGCGCACCGCGCTTCCGCATTCGCGCGTCGTGTTGGCCCCGCACGCCGTAAAAACCGTGGCCGCCCCGCAGCCAGGCCAGGACGACGTGCTGCTTTTCGTCGGCAGCAACACGGCGCCCAACATCGTGGGCCTGGCGTGGTTTTTCCGCGAAGCGTGGCCGGCGATCCGCGCTGCACGGCCGCGGGCGCAGCTCATGGTGGCCGGCTCGGTGGGGCGCGGGCTCGACGCGCCGGCGCCGGAGGGCGTGAAGATGCTGGGCGTCGTCGGCGACCTCGCGCCGCTTTACCGCGACGCCGGCGTCGTCATTTCGCCGCTCTACACCGGCTCCGGCCTGAAGATTAAGCTGGTCGAGGCGCTGGCGGCTGGCAAAGCGCTGGTGGGAACTTCAGTAACTGCGCAAGGCGTTGAAGCGATCGTCGCCGGCAAGATGGCGTTGCACGATGACGGGCCGGGCTTCGCGGCCGCCGCCATCGCTCTGCTCGGCGACGCCGACGCCCGGCGCAAGCTCGGCGCCGCCGCTTTGGACTGCGCCGAGGCGCACTTCTCCGCCCGGGCGTGCTTCAGCGAATTGATCGGCTACGTCCGCGCCGGCGCCAACTCGGCCGCGCCCGTCGCCGCGCCATGAGAGAAGGCGCCGCGAAGCCGCCTTTGGTCGTCGATCTCGACGGCACGCTCATCGTGTCGGACGTGTTCGTTTCGGCGCTGTGGCGCTGCCTGGCGCGAGAGCCGCTCGGTGTTGCGGTCTGGGCGCTGCGCGGAGCCGCGCACCTGAAGGCGCAGGTGGCGCGAGCCCAGCCGTGCGATCCAACGGCCCTGCCCTACGACCAGCGCTTGCTCGCGTGGCTGACGGCGGAGCGCGCCGAAGCCCGCGTCACCGCGCTTGCTACCGCCAGCGACGTCAGCGCGGCGCGGCGCGTTGCCGAACATCTGGATGTGTTCGACCACGTCTTTGCGTCGGATGGCTCGATCCATCTGAAGGGCGCCAATAAGGCGCGTGCGCTGCAGGCCGCGTTTCCGAACGGTTTCGCTTATGCCGGCAACGCCTGGGCGGATGTGCCTGTCTGGCAGGCGGCGGCGAGCGCAATTGTCGTGAACGCGCCAGAGCCGCTGGTCCGCTACGCGCAACGCGCGTTCGCGATAGAACGCATCTTCGAGCGCCTATAAAACCTTGTCGAGGGAGGACGGCCTTGAGCGATGCGTGGAGTCGCCGCAGTTTCGCGGGAGGCGCGGGCGCGACGTTGGGCTCGGCTGCGTGTGGGCCCCGCGCACCGGCATCGTCACGGCCTGCGGTTTGGCCCGGCGCCGCGCCGTTTCATACGTTCCCGATCAAGCCGGCGTTGCGCGAGCGGCGCCTGGTCGACGCCTCCGGCGCGCCGTTCTGGATGCACGGCGACGCAGCCTGGTCGCTGATCGCGCAGCTCTCCCGCGAGGACGCGGCGCTCTACCTCGACGATCGCCGGGCGCGTGGCTTCAACACGATTTTAGTGTCGCTGATCGAGCATCATTATGCCGACAACGCCCCGGCCAACTTCTACGGCGACGCGCCGTTTCTAAGCGCTGGAGACTTCGCCACCCCCAACGAGCGCTATTTCGCGCACGCCGATTGGGTTCTAAACGCCGCCGCTGAACGCGGTTTCCTGGTCCTGGCTACGCCCTGCTACATCGGGTGGGTGCAGGCCGGTGACGGCTGGTACGCCGAGATGGCGGTCAACGGGCCCGAGAAAATGCGCCGCTATGGCGGTTATTTGATCGAGCGCTTCGGCGCCCATGAGAACATCGTTTGGGTGCATGGCGGCGACGACAATCCGCCCAACCGCGCCATCGTGCGGGCGGTGGCGCAAGGCATGGTCGCAGCGCAGCCGGGATCGCTGCACACGGCGCATTGCGCCCGCGGCGCCGGCGCGATGGACTATTGGGCGAATGAGCCCTGGCTCGGCCTCGACAACGTCTATGCCGGCTACGGAGCGGACGTCGTGCTTCAAGCGTTGCGCCACGCGCATCAGCGCGACAGCGGTCTGCCCTTCTTTTTTCTCGAAGGCATTTACGAGAATGACCGGCGCTACGACGCCAGCCGCGCGCTGTGCACGCCGTTGGAGCTGAGATACCAGGCGTACTTCGCGCTGCTCGGCGGCGCGTGCGGCCACATCTTCGGAAACAACCCGGTGTGGCGGTTTGACGGCCCCGGGGCGCTCACAGCGCCATACGACTGGCGCACAGGGCTCAACTCGCCCGGCGCTCATTACATGACCCACCTATGGAACCTGCTGTCGATGATCCCCGGCCGCTGGCTGGCGCCGCTGAGCGAGGAATTGGCGCCTGCACCCGGCGCAAGCATGCCGGCGGCGGGCGGTGCGGCGGGCGAGCTATTGATCTGCTATTTGCCTGAAGGACGCGCGACTTTGGACGCATCGCTGCTTCAGGCCCCGTCGTTGCGCTTGCGCTGGTATGATCCCACCAGCGGCGACCTGCATGACGCGCCATCGGTCGCCGCGACGGCTGCGACCGCGCTGCGCGCGCCCGGCGGCAACGCCGGTGGCGATAACGACTGGGTCGCGGTGATCACGGGGTCCGCCTAGGCGGTTCGACACGGGTAAAAACGGAGAGGCAATGTCTGAGGGCGCGACACGCACGCAAAGCGAGATCTGGAACGAATGGAACTCCATGGCGCGCGAGCACCAGCTTGAGCCGCGCTCGGAGCGCCATGCCCGCATCATCACCGCCTGGCTCGAAGACTTCGGGCGCCGCGACCTGCGTATTCTCGAAGCCGGATGCGGGGCGGGCTGGATGGCGGCGCGCATGCGCCCCTACGGCGCCGTTACCGGCGTCGATCTCGCCGATGAAGTTTTGGACCGGGCGCGCGCAAAATGGCCGGAAGTGACCTTCATCGCCGGCGACTTTCTCGACGTCGAATTGCCCGAGGCGGCGTTTGACGCCGTCGTCTCGCTTGAGGTGCTGTCGCACGTCGCCGATCAGCCCGGCTACATCGCCAAGATCGCGCGCCTGTTAAAGCCTGGCGGCCAGATGCTCATGGCCACGCAAAACCGCCCGGTGCTGGAGCGCAACAAGCTGCCGCCAGCGGGCGGTTGGCTGCGTCGCTGGGTCGACCGGAGAGAACTCGCGGAAATGACGGCGCCGCACATGGTGGTTCGCGACATGTTTACCGTCGAACCTTCCGCCAAAGAGGGCGTCGCGCGCTATCTCACCGCCGGCAAAGTGATGCGCATCATGAACCTGGTCACTCTCGGCGCTTATAAGGCCGGTCTCGAGCGCGCCGGCCTTGGCTGGTCGATCATGTGCCGCGCCGAGAAGCCGATCTAGGCGACAGATTCCAACAGCAGCAGCCAGTCGCTGGCCCCGCCGGCGTTGCCATTGGGCACCGTGAAATTCCTCGAACCTAGATTGAACGGCGAGCCGGTGATGTTGGTGAACGCGCCGCTGCTGGGGTCCACCCAGCGGGCGCGGGCGCGCGGCCCGTTGAGGCGCGACAGATTGACCGTGAGCGTGCGCTGCGTGGGCGCGTAGATGAGGCCGAACGATCTGTTCGCCGCCAGCCCCACCCCCGCGCGGGTGTCGCCGGAGCTTTGGCCGGCGGTCAGGAACTGGTTGGCGGTGTCGGGCGCGAGCTGGCTCCAGTTGAGCGCGGAATAGAAGTTCCACAGCACCGTCATGCTTTGAGCGCCGAGGCTGTTGAGCTGATTTTGCCAGCCGGGCGGGCCGCCAAACTCCGGCGCCGCATCGAAGTGCCACATCGGCGTGTTGCCGTAGACATGACCGAAGGCGCCGGCGAGCAGCGACGTGTAAGCCTGCCGGCGCATCACGAACGGCGTGCTCGGACCTTGGCCGAACATGTCGTTCTCGTAGTTCGACTCGGTCATGAAGAACGGCATCTGCGAGGCGTCCTGATACTCGGTCACGCAGCGGTCCCACATATTGGTGCGGGTGTAGACGTTGTTGACGTTGA
This sequence comes from uncultured Terricaulis sp., assembly GCA_964575885.1. Taxonomy (GTDB): domain Bacteria; phylum Pseudomonadota; class Alphaproteobacteria; order Caulobacterales; family Aquidulcibacteraceae; genus Vitreimonas. The sequence continues at coordinate 1,272 of CAZNTI010000078.1, read as the reverse complement.
GCCAGGGCTCGCCGCTCCAGAACACCAGCGGCCGCGTGTTGGGCTCGCAATGTCCCGTCTGCAGCGCGTTGGGCAGGATGTCGCGAATGCCTTCGGACACAGCGCGCGTGAGCGTCTTGTTCGGCGGATCGTAATCGCCGCCGGCGACCCATAGAATATTGTTGTAGCCGGCGTAGCGCGTCGCAACCCAGCGGCCGAACGCCCGCATCTTTGTCACGCCGTTGGCCACCATCGCCTGATACCAGCCCTCGTCGCTGCCGCCGAAACCGAGATAGGCCGGCGTCAGCAGCACCAGGAAGCCGCGCGCGCGCGCTGCGTCCATGATGTAGTCGGCGTGCGCGAAATAGGCTTCGTTCGGGGTCGCGAAATCGTTCGGCGTCGTGAACGGAGGATCGTTGTAGATATTGTTCGGCGCGTTGAACGAGAACTTGGTGTCGATCAGCTCCACCAGGATGGTGTTGAACCGCCGCGCCTGACGGTCGTTCAGATAGAGCAGCGCATCCTCACGCGAGAGATTCGAGATCAGCGACCAGGCCGTGTCCCCGTGCATCAGAAACGGCGCGCCGGACGACGTCACCAGATAGCGCACGCCCGCCTGCCGCTGCAGCGGGAACACCGATCCAGGCGGCGGCGGCTTCGGCGGCTGGTAGGCGCCGGTCTCGGCGCCGACCGGATGACGGCCCAACGGCCCCGCGGCGGACGCATAGCTTCCGCCAGCGTCCGCTGCTTCGCTTTCGCCTTCATCTATTCCGCTGCCGCATCCGGCGACGGCCGCGGCTAAGCCCAGGCTCAAGGCGCGGCGGGTGGGCATGACTGGCGAAGCGTCAGGCGTCGTTGTGTCTGGCTTGGGCGGAGGAGGAGGATTGGTCATGGGGTAATCCTTTCTCCTCACACACATCGAAGCGCGTCAGCGCCGTCGCGGTCCTTGCGCCATAGCACAGAACTTCGCCAGACGACTCTCGTCCAGCACGAAACGCATTGAATCGGAGGCTTCGAAGAATCTTCATTTTTCGAACGTGAAAATCGAAGGCCTTCCCGAGAGGGAGCTCTCGCGCTCAAGAAGCGAGCATGTCGCGCCTCAAAATCAGGCCAGATTCAGGCGACCGATTCCAACAATAGCAGCCAGTCGCTGGCGCCGCCTGCGTTACCGCTCGGCATCGCGAAGTTCACCGAACCTAGATTGAACGGCGAGCCGGTGATGTTTGTGAACGCGCCGTTGCTGGGGTCCACCCAGCGGGCGCGGGCGCGCGGCCCGTTGAGGCGCGACAGATT
>CAZNTI010000077.1:0-7809 GCA_964575885.1 uncultured Terricaulis sp. | reverse complement strand
CCGCGCTTCGAAATCGACGATCTCCGCGCGCGCCGGCGCACCGCGAAAGTTCAGCGCCACCCGATCTGGGTAGCGGCGCGCAAGCGCAAGCAGCAGCTCCAGGCTGCGCCGGCAACGGAGATTGCCGAACCAGCCGATGCGCAACAGGCCATCGCGCGGCGACGGCGAGGTCGGCCGCGGGCCATAGGCGAATCCCGACGGCATGCGGTTCTCGACCAGCATCGTGCGCGCGCGGCCGGGATGGCGAACGTCAAAATACGCGTGCGCAAACGCCGGCGAACTGACGATCACGAGCTTCGCCGCGTCGAGCAGATAGCGCTCACTGGCGCGCATGGCTGCACCCAACGCATCGGCGCGGGTCATGAAACGATGAATGTCGAGGCACTCATAGACCAAAACGGCGTTCGAGCCGCTCATGGCTTTGGCCCAACGCGCCAACGCCAGCATGTCGAGATTGCGCGCCCAGATCAGATCGGCGTCCCGCAGCGTCGCGCGTTCGCGGCGCAACGCCGGCGCCGCGCCAAGCAATGCGCCCAGCCGATGGGCGAACGCCGCATCGCGCGTTTCACCCAGATCCACATTGTCCCACGGCGCCTGAAAAGGCGCACCGCGCCGCATGGTGAAGCCGCGTACATGCGCACCTGCGCGCGCAAGCGCCGCGATCCGCCGCTGCAGCGCCGGGTCGTAAGCGTCGTGACCAAAGAACAGCAGATTCGCCAAGCAACCCTCGCCGCGTTGTGACGCGGCCCGGCCCGCTGCGCAAGCTCAGGCGCTGACGGGCGCGCGCACCGCGCGGCTGCGCTGCAAACGCCGCAGCGAATCCCACGCCAGCATCACATCAAGCGAGAGCGACCACCCGCGTGCGTAGGTTTTATATATTTGCGCGGGGTCGGCCTCGGGCTCGGCCATGGCTTCGATGTCGATCAGCCCCGGGCGGGCGCTCAGGTAATAGCGCCGCGACGCGGGCGACATCTCCACCACCTCCTGCGACAGCGGCGCTGGTCCCACCAGCGACATCTCCCCGCGCAGCACATTGATGAGCGCCGGCAACCGCGCGATGAGCGCACGCCATCCAGCATCGTGCGCGTGCGCATCGTTGGCGGGCGACGCTGGCGCTTCGTTAACTTCGCCGCCGGCGCTTGCGAACCTTATCCGGTTGAACGACGCGCCGCCGTAGCCGACCCGCGGCTCGAGTACGAATGTGGCATCAGGCGTCGTAAGCTTCCGCCACCCTGCAATCGCAAGCACCACAAAGCCCCAGAGCGGCGCTGACACGCAAACAATGATGATATCGACGATGCGCTTGGTCCATCCGCCAACAACGGGATCGTAGGACACCACCGGCGCAGTGGCGAGATCGCGCCGCAAGGCGGCTTCGAAATTGTTGCATTCACCCGCGTTCTGCGGCTCGGCTTGGCCGGAAGACCCGCGGGGCATCTGGACAAGCATTGAAGCTCCTTACCCCGGAAGCGCGACACATAGCTGCGCGAGCGCAGACTGCAAAGCTCGCGTTCGGACTTCCTGGAATTAGTCCCTGGCGCTGCGGCGGCGCTACACTGCACGCCTGGGGGGCGAAGCCGTTCCGCAGCCGCCAGAGTTGTGGCGACGGTGCGCGGCAGTGAAGCGCTTTTGCGCCGCGCCGCTTGCGTTATACACTGGCGCAACGGACCTTGAGTTCGGCGCGCACGGCGTTGAGCCGAACGCGGGGAGATCACCGTATTGTCGTCACCCACCGCCGCCGTGAAGCCGCGACGCGGGGCGCGCGCCGGGGCAGCCAGCCCCAGGCCGGCGCGCTCGCGCGCAGGCGCGCTCGCCTCGGCGCGGCTCCTGCGCGCCATCGGCCGGCAATGGTGGGTTGTTATCGCCGTGGCGCTGACCGTCGGCTTCGTCGGCGGCGGCCTGGAGATTTTGTTCGGGACCCCAGCGCGGCTTGCCACCGCCATGTGGGCCCTGATCGGGGCCGGCGCGGGTTTTGGCGTGGGCCTGGTTCGCGAGCTGGCGCGCAACACCGTCACCTCGCTGACGAGCCTGGGCAAGCATCGCGGCTATGCCGTGCTGGGCGCGGCGCCCGATCTGACGGCGCAGACGTTGCGCGCGCTACCGCCCGACAGCCGCACGGCAGTTGGCTGCCTGGCGTTCATGCCGGCGTCCGCGTTCGCCACCTCGTTTCGAGATCTCCAGGAAGCTATTTCTAAGCGCAAGCGCGTTGCCTTCATCGGACCGGGCCCCGGCGAGGGCGCGACCACGACCGCGTTGTGCGCGGGCGTGAGCGCCGCCCAGCAAGGCCGCAATGTGATCGTCGTCGACTGCGACTTGCGTCGGCGGGGGCTCACGCGCGCGCTTGGCATCGATCCAGAGGCCGGCGTGCTTGAGGCGTGCGTCCACCCGCACGATTGGCGCCGCTACACCTTCGAGGAAGCCGAGACCGGGCTATTGGTCCTGCCGGCCGCCCGCGCCCAGAGCGCTTGGCGCAGCCTGACCACCTCTAACGGCTTTTCCGAATTGCTGGATCGACTGGAGCAGGAATTCGACATCGTTTTGCTCGACTGTCCCCCTGCTCTCACCACCGCCGACGGGGTGATCATCGCACAGCGCGCCGAACTCGGCTTGATGGTGGTGACGTGGGACCGTACGCGCTTGGGCGCCTTGCGCGCCGCGATGCGCCGGCTACGGCCCCGCACCCGGCCGACTACGGCCGTCTACGTCAATCGGGTTCCGCCCGGCTATCGCTTCGGCCGCTTGCGCCCGGATTAATTGGGTCCCGCCGCCAGCATCTCCTCCGGGGCCAGGGCCCCGCCGATGGCGATCGCCAGCTGCGAAAACACCGGGGCCAGGTTGCCTTCGAATTGCCGGTCGTGGGCCCAATCGGGCACCGCCGGGCGCACGTTTATGCGCATCTTGCCGGCCGACTTTGGCGGCGTCTCCAGGAGATATTGCACCGGCGGGGCGCTCGCGCCGCCACCCACCGCCACCACCTGCGCCTCACTCGCGCCGCGCGCGCGCGCTTCGGCGGCGACTGCCGCCATCGCCGTGGCGTACGCCTCCTCGAGGTTGGCGACGAAGTCTCCGTAGTCGCGGTCGCGCGTCAGATCCTGAGCGCGCAGCGTGATCACGCGCCCCTCATGGCGCAGCGCCGCCTGCCCGTCGGCGAACAGGTTCTCCTTCACGTCGCGCATATGCTGCATGAGCGCGCGCCACAGCATCGACTGCTGCTCTTCAGTGCGCGCCCACGGCGACGCCTTGAGCACCAGATTGGCGATCACCTGATCAAGAAAATCTCCGGCCTGTTTCAGTGTCACCCGAGCGGCGGGCAGTTCGCTCATATGCACGCCCTCGCGCACCAGCGCGGCGATGTCTGTGGTGCCGGCCCCCATATCGACCACAACGAGATGCGAGCTGTCCCCCTCGAGTCCGACCGAGGTGTAGACCGCCGCGGCGGTGGCCTCGAAGACGAGCCCCATGGCGATCGGGTGCGGCGCGGTCTGGGCCGGCGGCAGCATGTCGCCGATGGCCTTGAGCGTGACGCCGAGCGGATTGAGCAGCGCCTTGCTCCCGATGGCGGCGCGAAACGCCTCCGCCTCGCCGAACAGGCGCACCACCATATCGTGCGCGCCGGCGGCATCGCCGCCGCGCCAAGCCGGCGCAGCGTAACGGCGCTGGATGCTGTCCGCCGCACGCAGCTCTGCGTCACGCGACACCGCCCCCTCGGCGGCGGCGAGCAGATAGGCGAGGTAGAGCACCACGAGGTCGCGCATCTGGAATAGGCGATGCGGGTCGATGGTGGTTGGCGCATTGGTGTTGAGGACGCGATCGAGGTCGCTCACGCTGAGCAGCGTCTTGAACGAACGCAGCGCCGCACGCTTTGCGTGCGCCTGCTCGCTGGCGCGCAGCACCGCCGCGTGACCAAAATATACACGGTCGTTGTCGACGAACACCGCGCTCTCAAGAAGGAACGGGTTGGCGCCCGGCTCGTGCGCGGCGAGCGACAGCGGGCGCACCAGTCCCGGACGGAATTGCGACCACGCGCCCAAGGGGGCGGCCGCCGCTTTGGAATAGGCGGTGCCGAAGTCCAGGCAGAGCGTCCAGGCGTTCATGGCTATGGCGCACGCTCAGCCAAAACCTGTGCGCGCACAAGTACGTTCCCGGCGCGCGCAACCCCGCGCGCGACCACCCTGACCACTTTGGGCGGCTTCGCGGCGACACGGTTCAGTTGGTGGCGGTCGGGATCGAACGGCTCACGCCGGCCAAGCGTGCCCAGGCGGTTGAAGCCGCGCCGCCGCGCCGCGCGCGACAACGCCTGGCCGAGCAATTCCAGCGCTTCGGCGCGCGCGCGGCTGGTCTTGGCGGTCGTTGCGACCTCAAACTCGATGAGCGCCTGAGCCAGCGCCTCGTCGGCCTGCTCCCATGCCGCCTGAGCCAGCGTCGCAGACAAACCGTCGTCGCGTCGGCCGCGCTCGCTTGCAGGGCCCCCGGATGCTGCAGTTTTGCGCTTAGGCGCGACCATAGTCGTGGTCCCCGGCTTGCGGCCTGAGACAGCTTAACGCATTCGCCACGTCACCGCATAGTGGCGGGCTCAAAGGCGGAAGGTCACGGCGCCGCGAAGCTCGTTGACTTCGTAGTCGCGATAGCGATCGACGCCGTCCGATTGCAGCTCCAGCCGCGCAACACTGCCGCGCAGCGAGACATGGCGATTGACGATATATTCCACGCCCGCCTCGGCGGAGGTGAAATCGTCATTGCGATCGACACCCGCGAATTCCGCATCGCCCGCCCGCAAAGAGCCGAACAACAACACGTTGCGTCGAAACTCGTGATCGACGCGCACGCCATAACTGGTTTGGGTGTACGGCGCGGCGTTAGCCCCGATGACGGTCTCCGAGTTGCGGTTCACGTCGAAGTTGAGGGTGGTCAGACGCGTCACGTTCCATTCGAGGTTGCCTGAAACCGCGACCCCGTCGGTGCTCTCGCCGGAATCGTAGTCACGCTCGAACTGGCCGACCAGCAATTCGCCGCGCATCAGGTCGGTAATGTTGACGGAGAGGCCGGTCAGGTAAATGAGGCCTTCGGAATCGAACGCGGGCGCGTTGGCGTAGCTGCGGTCGTCGACCTGCACCTGAAAAAGCGCGCCCAAACGCGGGGTCAGTTCGGCGTCGACACGCCCGATCAAGGCGTCGCTCTCATTGTCACGGAAGTTCTGCGAGCCTTCGAAATCATATTCGTCGCGGCGCGCCGTGCCCGAGACGCGGAAACGATTGAAACGGTGCGTGGCGGTCACGTAGGCGTCGGTGCGCTCGTACTCCACTGGCCCGGGCGTCAGCGCCGAGTCGGGATCGGCGCGCGACTCAACCAGCTGCGCAAAGCCTGCCCCAGCCGCCAGGCTGGAAGAGCGGCCGATGTCCAGCCGGCCGTTGGTGCGCAGGAAGTAGGTGTCGGCGTCTTCCGTTGAGAAATCCTGGTGCGACGAATTGGTATAGCCGCCTTCGAACGCCAGGGCGTGCCGCGACCAGTGGCTTGCGAGCCGCGCGTACGGGCTGATGCGGAAGATGATGTCATCTTCGCCGCCGGTTTCCTCGAAGTAGAGGTTGTCGGTGCTCGTCGCCGAAAGCGTGAGCGAAGCGGCGAGATCGAAACCGCCGAGCCGCATGCCGAGCGGATCGTACTCGGGACGCGGACGATCGCGCACGGCGACGCTTTCCCCGTCTTGATCCTGCGCCGCCGCCTGCATCGGCAGGCAAGCGATGAGCGAGGCCGCGAACAGCCGAATAACGGTCTTCAAGCGCACGTCGTCACCCACCCCGTTCAGCGCCGCGGCCGACGCGGACGACGCCAAGTCCACGATCGGCTTTTCAGCCTGCCGTGGCGGCGGCCCGCCATCTTCGGCCTTCCCCAAATGCACGATCCCCATCGTGGCGATTCCCCCGCCGCGCTAAGCGCCGCAAACTTTAATCCACTTTAGCAGTCCGCCGACACAACCCAAGTGTTGGGATACGCGACGTCCCCAGAATAGACGCCGAGTGTTACGACAATGTCGCTGCACCTGCGCCCTGATCCCGTTCGCTGGATGAAGTCGCCTATTTTGCAGGCGGCTTGCCGCTGAGCAGGCGCCGCCAAGGCAACCAATCCGCATTTGTTGGTTGGCGTTGCGGCAATGTTACACCGGAGAGCCGGGCCCCGAGGGGCGGCGACCGGGTGCACCGCCCCCTCAGCCGATCAACCAACTGGCCACGCTCACCGCGACCCAAACCAAAACCGTCCATATTACAACACTGTAAACCAAAGCGCCGGTCACGAGAACCCATTTCGGGGCGTGCACCGACGGCGCTTGGATAACGCCCTCGGGGGTCGGCGGCGCGGCCGCTGCCTCCAACGCCGCCTCGGCGTGCGCCGCATCTTCCTGGTGGCGGCGCAAGGCGTGCACGGTCGGCTCCCGAAAATCCCGCAAAAAGCGGGCCGAATCGCCACCCGGAACAAATCTAAGCCCTGGCTAGAAGCTTGCAACAAAGCCACGCAGGAGACCTTGTCACGGGATCAGGGTTGCAATGCACAATTTCCGCATGCCAAACGTTACGGGACCTTTAAAGGGCGCTGGTTGCGGTGGGGTGAATTCAGATGTCGCAGCAAGTGGTTGAGGCCGACCTTCTCGGTCGGATACCGGTTCGGGCACGGCAAGAAGCGCTGCAACGCGTCTTCGCCCCGGCACGCCGTCGCGGCTTTTCGACTGACCGCAACCTGTTGCGCAAAGTCGCGTTCGCCAATGGACGCGTTAAGCGCGCCTTTGACGTGGTGGTCGCTATCGCCGCCTTGATCGTGTTTGCGCCCGCCTTCTTGACCATCGCTTGGCTGATCAAGCGCGGCGACAACGGCCCGATCTTCTATCGCCACACCCGCGTTGGGCGCCGGGGCCGGCGCTTTGAGTGCATCAAGTTCCGCACCATGAAAGTTAACGCAGAGGAATTGTTGGCGCGGTTGCTGGAAAGCGACCCGGAAGCGGCCGCCGAATGGGCCGCCAAGCAAAAGCTGCGCAACGATCCGCGCGTGACCCGGATCGGCGCGTTTCTGCGCAAATCCAGCCTCGACGAGCTGCCCCAGTTCCTTAACGTCCTGCGTGGCGAAATGAGCGTCATCGGGCCTCGCCCGATCACCCGCGCTGAACTCAATCGTTACGGCCGCGACCGGCGCTACTACTTGTTCGTGCGCCCGGGCATTACCGGTCTGTGGCAAGTCAGCGGCCGCTCCAGCACCTGCTACGAGAGCCGCGTGCGTTACGACCGCGAGTATTTGTCAGAATGGTCGTGGCTGCAGGAGTTTTGGATCCTGTTGATGACGGTGCCCGCGGTCCTGAATTCCAAGAACGCGTGCTAAGCCCCGCCAACGTAGGCTTTCTCGCCGGGGCGCGGCTCGCGGCTTTGGATCGGCTTAAAGATGCCGGTTCCGCTGATAAGCAGGCGCTCGCCCGACCACACGCGACCACGCACGATAAATAGATCGTCTGCAGTGGAGAGCACGTCGCCTCCGCCCTCGATCCACTCGCCCAGGCGCGCGCTCGACAGAAAGTCGAAGCTGAGCCTGACCGTCACCCAGTAGGACGAGGTCTCGATCGAAACCACGTGGCCCCAGGCCATGTCGGCGAAGCTCATGAGCATGCCGCCATGCGCGTTGGTCATGCCGTTGGTGTGCTGGGGCTCCACCCTGAAGCCCATGCTGGAGACGCCTTCGCGCACGCGCCGGTAAAGCGGCCCGATCTGGTTGGCGAAGCCCCGACGCCATTCCAGCGCCAGATAACCCTCAGGCGGCTCGAACTCGATAGGT
>CAZNTI010000076.1:0-7839 GCA_964575885.1 uncultured Terricaulis sp. | reverse complement strand
AAACAGGCTCTCGCGCAGCCGCATGGGATACGGGAGAACGCGCCAACGCTCGCTGCTCACCTTAACCCCCAACGCGGCTCATCAGAGCAAGCTGTGCGGGGCCTGCGCGCCCGCAGCGTCGGTTTAGTCGAGCACGCCTTGCGCTGTCCAGGCGCGCAGCAAGGCCGGCACGCGCTCGTTCACGTACATGTCGTGATGGTGGCGCTCGAAATCCTCTTCCGACCAATCCTGGTCGAGCAGGTGCGGGCGCAATTCTTCGGTCGCTTCGTAAAACTCGACATCCGCCTGGCGTCCGTCGAACAATTCCGCGCGCCCCTTGATGCGCTCGTAGCCGGTAGCGGCGGTCTCGAACAGGTCGAGCACCCGCAACTGCCTGTCGCTCAAATTGAACAACACCTTGCCTTTGACGATCGAGCCCTCCGAGGGCTCGATCGCTGGACCCTTCGCTTCCCGCCCCGGAACCGCGATCCTGGCGCGGCGGTAGCCCTCGAGCAGCGCGTCCTGCATGGCCGGCACTTCGCCCAGGAGCGCCGCCAATATGCGCGGATACATCAGCGTACCGAAGACGAAGACGTTCATGCGCCTCACAAGCTCCGTACAACGTCAGCAAGCGTCGCGTCGAAGATCACCGAGATCACCCAGAATCCCAGCACCCCCCAATAAAGCATCCAGATCGGGGCCTGGAAAAAGAGCCCATAGGACGGGCGCCGGAACCAATGGCTTTCGGGCCAGATCGTCTGCAGGTATTTGCGGAACGCCACCTGATAGCCATCGATCATGTACTCGTAGAAGAACAGGATGATGGTCACCAGCACGCCGAGACACTTGAACAAAAGCGCGCTGGCGCCGGTGAAGGCGACGCCCTCGACCACCGGAATGCCCATCGCGCCGACCGCCAGGGCCGCGGTCACCGCATAGAAAACCGAGATCACCGAAAATCGCAGCGTCGAATAATGGCGCAGGCTGGTGATGATCTCGATGTATTCGCGTTCGCGGACATTGTCCGCCATCGGACTAGTCTCGTCAGCCATGCGCGCCCCTCCGCGTTGCGACACCGGTCGCAGTCTCAAGCGGCGTTGTTCTCATCTTTAAACGCCAGGGTAAAGGCCGCGATGGCGCTGTCTATATCGCGCGCGCCGCACAATTCCCTGATCGAGTGCATCGCCAGCATCGGCGCCCCGACATCGACGCCGCAAATGCCCAGACGCGTCGACAGATACGGTCCAACCGAGGAGCCCCCGCCATGATCGCACCGGTACATGAACGCCTGCAGCGGCAGCTCGGCGCTGCGGCACAGGCTGGTAAACCACGCCGCCGCGCGATTGCCGGTGGCGTAATTGCCCTTGGCGCTCGATTTCACGGCGACGCCGCGATTGAGATGCGGGACGTGCTGGGGATCGGTGGCGTCGGGAAAGCTCGGATGCTCGGAATGCGCCATGTCGGCGGAGATCAGCAGCGAAACCGCCTTGGCGCGCAGCAGCGTTTCGATGTCGGCGCCCTTCTGCGCCAGCACCACCCGCCACAAAGTCGCTTCCAGGAAGTTAGACATCGCCCCGGTCCAGGTGCCGCTGCCGATCTCTTCGGCGTCGTAAAGCGCAGCCAGCGCCGTGTGCGGCGCATCCGCCGGCGTGTTCACCAGCGCGGTGAGCGCGGCGAAGGACGAGAACAGATTGTCGATGCGCGGCGCGCTGACAAACTGGCCGCCCTCGCCGACCAGCGCGCCGGGCTGGGCGTCGCTCAGGAACAGATCGACATCGACGATGCGGCTTTTATCCGCCACATCGCTCAGCGCGTCGAGCAGTGCGGCCAGCGGATCGCCCTGCCCCTCCCCGAACACGACGGGCAAGTCCTTGTGCAGATCGACGACGACGCCGTCGACCTTGCGCTCCTTCTTCAGGTGCGGCGCCAGCGACATGGCGCGCACCTTGAGATCGGGGGCGCTGACCAGCGTGCTGCGCAAGCCGCCGCCGGGCTCGGCGATATGCAGGGCCCCAGCGATTTTCAGATCGCGGTCGAGCCAGGTGTGGGCAAGGATCGAGCCGTAGATTTCGGTGGCAAGGAAGCCGCGATCGCCCACCCGCATGCCCGCGCGCGGACGCAGCTTGAGGGCGGGGCTGTCGGTATGGGCGGCGATGATCCGGAAGCCGGCGGCTTCCGCCGGGGCGCGACCCTGTCGCCAGGCGATCACCGATTTGGCCCCGCGCACCACGAAATAACCCGCACCTGGCTGCAGCCGCCAGGCCTCGGCTTCGAAGACTTCGCTGAAGCCTGCGCCCTGCAGCATGGCGCGGGCCTGCGCGACGGCATGATACGGGGAAGGCGATGCGTCTATAAAGCGCAGCAAGTCCGGCGCAGCTGGTTTCATTCTCTGGTCATTGCTTCATTGAAGTTGCTGCTTAAATCAGCGAGAGCGGGATCTAGCATGGAGCCCAGCGCCGGCGCAATTTCGCTCTGACGCGACTCGGGCGACAACCCTGTCCGGCCGAACCCTGGATTGAGCATAAAGGTCATCAGAACGTATGGTAAAGCTGAAAGATTACCGCAAGCCGGCCTTCGCCATCGACGCCGCCTTCCTCGACTTCGCGCTCGACCCAGACCACACCATCGTCAGCTCCAAGCTCGCCATGCGCCGCCTGGTCGAGGGCGAACCGCTGCTCCTCAACGGCCGCAACATCAGCTTGCGCGCGATCGCCGTCGACGGCGTGGCGCTCGATGCGTCGGCTTACGAAATCACCCCCGATGCGCTGATCCTGCGCCAGCCGCTGCCGGCGCAATTCACGCTTGAGATCGAAACCGCCACCGCGCCGGCCGTCAACACCGCGCTGGAGGGGCTTTACATGTCGGGCGGACGCTTCTGCACGCAGTGCGAAGCCGAGAGCTTCCGCTGGATCACCTATTTCCTCGATCGCCCCGACGTGCTCACCCGATACACGGTGCGGGTCGCGGCCGAGAAAGCGCGGTTTCCCACGCTGCTTTGCAACGGCGACAAGATCGAGGAAGGCGATCTCGACGACGGGCGCCACTACGCCGTCTTCAACGACCCCCACCTGAAGCCCGCCTATCTGTTCGCGCTGGTGGCCGGCGAGTTCGACAGCATCGAGGACAAGTTCGTGACCCGGTCCGGGCGTGTCGTGAAACTCGCCATCCATGTCGATCCGGGCGACGCACCGCGCGCGGCCTACGCCATGGAAGTGCTGAAGAACGCCATGGCCTGGGACGAAGAGCGCTTCCTGCGTGAATACGACCTAGGCGAGTTCCACATCGTGGCGGTGCGCGATTTCAATTACGGCGCGATGGAGAACAAGGGCCTCAACGTTTTCAATTCGTCGCTGCTGCTGGCCGATTATGAGACCTCCACCGACGCCGATTTCTTCGGCGTCATGCGCGTCATCGCCCACGAATACTTCCACAACTGGACCGGCAACCGCATCACCCTGCGCGACTGGTTCCAACTCTGCCTCAAGGAAGGCCTCACCGTCTATCGCGACCAGGAATTCACCGCCGACATGGGCTCGCGCCCGGTGCAGCGCATCCTCGACGTGATGCGCCTGCGCGAGGAGCAATTGCCGGAAGACAACGGCCCGCTGGCGCATGCGCCGCGCCCGACCGAATACCAGAGCATCGAGAACTTCTACACGCCCACTGTCTACCGCAAGGGCGCCGAAGTGGTGCGGGTGCTGCGCGCCATGATCGGCGCGGAAGCGTTCGACCGCGGCATCCAGCTCTACTTCGAACGCTGTGACGGCATGGCCGCGACACTCGAGGATTTCCTGGCCTGCTTCGAGGAGAGCAGCGGCCGCGACTTGAAGCAATTCTTCCGCTGGTACGAACAGATCGGCACGCCGACGCTGACCGTGGAATCCGAGTACGATGCAGCCAACCAGCGCCTCACCATCGACGCCCGCCAAACCACGCAGCCCACGCCGGGTCAGCCTGAAAAACTGCCGGTGCCGATCCCGATGCGCGTCGGCCTCATCAGCGAAACCGGGGCCCCGCTCACGTCGCGCTTCAACGAGGACAACATCGATCGCGAAGAGCACGATCTGGTGCTGGAGGACACGCGTATGCGCTTCACGCTGGAGGGCGTGGAAAGCCGGCCAATCCCGGCGGTGCTGCGCGGCTTCCAGGCGCCGGTGATGCTGCGCCAGAACCTCGCCGCGCGCGACCGCCTGATCCAAATGACCTACGATCCTGACGGCTTCACGCGCTGGGAGGCCGGGCGCACCTTGATGTCGGAGGCGATCGTGCGTCCCGGCAGCGCCGAGGTTGACGTCGCCGATCTGGTCGGGGCGCTGACCCAGGAGCTGCGCCGCCAGCACGAGGATCCCGCCTTCGTGGCGCTGGCGCTGCAGACGCCGAGCTTGAGCAGCCTCGTGCACGCCAAGACCCCCGCCGATCCCGAGGCGCTGCACCGTGCGCGCGAGAACCTGATGGCCACCATCGCCGGCGCGCTCGAACCCCAATTGCAGGCGATCGCCGCAGCGCCGGCCCCCGCCGCCACCGATATCGGTCCGCGCGGGCGCGCGCAGCGTTCTTTGCGCGGCGTCGCGTTCGAACTGCTGGCGCGACTTGGTCGCCGCCACGAAGCGCTGCTGTCGCAGGTGTTCGCGTCCGCGCAGGGCATGACCGAAAAACTCAACGCGTTGCGCGCGCTATCGGCTATTGACGGCCCCGCCTATCGCCAGGCGCTCGATGCGTTCCTGGAGGCGCACCGGCGCCAGCCGCTGGTTGTCGACAAATGGTTTGCGGTGCAGGCCGCAGCACCCAGCGACGACGCGGTGGAGCGGGTCCGCGCGCTCGCGCAGCACGACTTGTTCACGCTCCAGAACCCCAATCGCGCGCGCGCGCTTTACGCCACTTTCGGCAACACCAATCTGCGCGCCTTCAACGCCGCCGACGGCTCGGGCTATCGGCTGCTCGCCGAAGCCATGCTCGCCGTCGACAAGCTCAACCCGATGGTGGCGTCCCGGTTCGCGCGCGCCTTCGACGTCGCCCCGCTGATGGACGCCGCCCGCTGGCGGCTGGCGCAGTCAGTGGTGCGCGAAGCACTCGACAGCGGCCCGCTTTCGGTAAACACCACCGAAATCCTGTCCAAGATCATCGGACATGGCGGCGAGCCGGCGGTGGGCGCAAGCGGCGCGGTGGCGTAGAGCGGGCGGGGGTAGATCGATGCTGGTGCCGCAAGCGAGCGAGGGCGCGGCCCTCGCGATCATCGACGTGCAGCCCAATACGCTGAAGGGCGGGCCAGCGCGCGCCGTGCTGGAACGCATCTGCCGCTACGTGGAAACAGTGCCCTACAAGGCATACGTGGTCGCCGAGTTTTCGGCGCCAGAAGATTCCATGTTCTTCCGCCAGCGGGGGATACTGAAGCCGGCCGACCAGACCGGCGCCACCGACCCGCGCATCATCGCCCATCTCGATCGCGTGCAGCCGCCGCAGCTGCGCCTGCACAAAACCACCCGCTCCATGTTCAAAGGCCCGCAAGCCGCGGAGCTGGCGGATTTTCTTAAAGCTCAGAGCATCACAGAGCTGCACTTCGTCGGCTACGACATCAGCGATTGCGTGCTCGCCAGCGCCTATGACGCCGTCGATCTCGGATATTATGCGTTCGTGCTCGAAGAACTCTGCCACCACCATTTGAGCATGGACAACCTCAAGAAGGCCGCGACCGCCATCTTCCGCCGCGAGCAGATGTCGAACCACAATCTCAACGACCAGATCGCGCGCCGCAACGTCAGGCTCTAAAGCGGCAGGTACGGATTGAACTGCCGGCGCACTAGGCCGCGCTGCTGCAGCGCGATCCAATCGTCTTCGTAGCCGCGATAATCCTGGTCCCATAAGCGCTTCAGCCATGCTGTAAGCCGCTCAGAGCCAGGAAACGATGCGATCTCCGCGGGCAGATAGGGTACGGGCGCGTCCGGCGCCTCCTCCTGCGCCATCGCAAACAAAAGCGGCGGCAGACCTTGACCCTCGCAGAGCCGCACTTTCCCGCGCAGCGCCACCCAATCGGGCAGCATCTGCTGCGCCGCCGCCCGTAGCGCCGCCTTGCGCACCGGGGGATCGGCAGCGTGCGAGACCAGGTCCGCGGGGGCCAGCGCCCGCGCGGCGGCCACCACGTCGCGCGCCAGATAGGGCACCCGCGCCTCCACGCTCCAGGCCATGCTGCAGCGGTCGAGGCGCAAAAACTCCGAAGCGCCGAGATGCTGCTGATCGAACGCCAGATGCGCCTTCAACACATCGGCTGGCGCCGCCTCATATTCGGCGTAGCCGCCGAACAACTCATCGGCGCCGTCGCCCGCCAGCACCACCCGCAGGCCGGCGCGATGGGCTGCGCGCGCTGCGAAATAGACGCCAAGCCCGTTCATGACGATGGCGGGATCGTAGCTCGCCGTCACCCGCACCACCTCGGGCACGGCCGCGCGCAGCTCGGCCGGGGCGATCTCGATATCGGTGTGGGCAAATCCCATCTCCCCCGCCAGACGCGCAGCCATCGCGCGGTCCTCGCTGCCGGCGACGCCGCAGCTGATGGTGGCGACCGGCGCCGCGCTCGCTTCGCGCGCAAGCGCTGCGATCAGCGAACTGTCCACGCCCCCGCTCAGCAGGCAGCCCCACCCCACCTCAGCGGGGATCTGCTCACGCACCGAAGCGCGCAACAGGTCGAGCAGGCGCACACCTTCCGGTGCTGCGCGCTCGGCAATACGGCGGCGCACGCCATCCGAGGTTTCCACGAATCCAGGCAGGTGCCGGCGCACCTGCGCACGCGCCGCATCAGGAAAACACGCCAGCGTGCTCGCCAGCATGGTGCAGCCGTCAAAGCGCGCCACATAAAGCGGCTTCACCCCGAACCGGTCCTGCGCCGAGATAAGCTGGCCGCTGTCGCGGTCATAGATCGCGATAGCAAACATGCCTTCGAGGTGATCGGCGAAGGCCAGCCCGTAGCGCTCATAGAGCGGCGCGATGATTTCGCCGTCATTGCCGGTGGGCAAGGCGAAGCCGTTCCGCTCGGCGAGCTGGCGCCAATTGTAGATAGCGCCGTTGAAGCCCACCAGAAATCGACCCCCGCCGCGCAGCATCGGTTGGCGCCCGTGTGCGGGATCGGTGATCGAGAGCCGCGCCACACCGATAATGGCGCCACCGAGCGAGGCTTGGATCTGCGCGTCGGGGCCACGGTCGCGCATGGTCGCCAGCCCGCGGCCCACCACCTCGCCGTCCCCCGGAAGCATCGCCACAAGCCCGCACATGAGCGCTGTTCTTGCGCATTTCCGCCGCCGCCAGCAACCGCCACCCCGTTCAGCCGCCGTTCAGGCGGCAGCGATCAAGCATGTACGTGCGAGGGTGTGTTCGTGCGCGGACGCACACACGGGAGCTGGAAAAATGAGAACGGCCCTCATCGCGGCGGCTGCCGCAATGAGCGCATTGGCGATAGCGGCGCCGCCCGCCTTCGCTCAGCGCAACGATCGCGGCGAACACGGCATACGCGGCGGCGGCGACCGCAACGGTGACGAGAGCGACGGGCCCCGACGCAACCGCGACGGCGACGGACCGCGACGGGGGCGCGGCAATGGCGACGGCGCCAACCAAGGCGGCAATGGCGGCGGCCCGCCGCAGGGCGAAGGCCAGGGCCGCGGCCGTGGTCGCGGCGACGGGGCGTTGCTTGGCGGCGTTCCCAACGACGGCCCGCGCGGCCAAGGCCCGCGCAACGGCCCGCGCGATCAGGGTCCGCGACAAGCCTGGAACGGCCCCGACAGCGAAAGCCCGCGCGGGAGCCCGCGCGGCGGCCCGCGTGCGCCAGAAGGCGCGTGGGACGGCCCGCGCGGCCCCGGCGGTCCCCGCCCCGGC
>CAZNTI010000075.1:0-7872 GCA_964575885.1 uncultured Terricaulis sp. | reverse complement strand
GGTGTGGCGCAACGAAAAGCCGGGTCCAGGCCGCTTCCGCGAATTCTGGCAGTGCGACGCTGATACCGTGGGCAGCGCTTCGCCGGCAGCCGACGCCGAGATGATCGCGATGGCGTGCGCAGCGCTGGAGGCGGCGGGCGTGCAGCGGGGCGGGTATCAGCTCAAGGTATCGAGCCGCAAGGTGCTCGACGCTGTGTTGCTGAATGCCGGCATTGCCGAAACCGCTACGCGGCTGATCGTGCTTCGCGCAGTCGACAAATACGACCGGCTCGGCAGAAGCGGCGTCGAAGCGCTTCTCGGCGCCGGGCGCAAGGACGAGTCCGGCGATTTCACCAAGGGCGCGGGGCTGTCGCCGCAACAATGCGACGCGGTGCTGGCCTTGTTGGCGGCCGCCGAAGCGCAGACCTCGCGCGGGGCCGTGCTGACGCGTATCGCGGCGGCGGCCGGGGAGGCCGCGGTGCAGGATTTGCGGGCCATCGATGAGGTGCTGGCGGCTTCGGGCGTCGGCGACGACCAGGCGGCGTTCGATCCGACCATCGTACGCGGGCTTGAATATTACACCGGCGCGGTGTTCGAGGCGCAGCTGATCGGGGCCGGCGGGGCGAGTTTCGGCTCGGTCGGCGGGGGCGGGCGCTATGACGGCCTGGTCTCGCGGTTTCGCGCCGAGCCGGTTCCCGCCACTGGCTTTTCGATCGGGGTGTCGCGGCTGGCGACGGCGCTGCAGGCGCAAGCTGCGAGCGCCGCAACGGCGCCTGTAATCGTGCTTTCACTCGATCCCGCGCGGATGGGCGATTACTTCGCCATCGCCAACGAATTGCGCGCAGCCGGCGTGCGGGCGGAGGTCTATCTCGGCGGCGGCGGCATGAAGGCGCAGCTCAAATACGCCGACAAACGCGGCGCGGCGGCGGCTGTCATCCAAGGCGGCGACGAACTGGCCAAGGGTATCGTAACCTTAAAGAACCTGAAGCTCGGGGCAGCGATCAGCAAAGGCCTGGGCGAGGACCGCGAGGCCTACGCCAAGGCTCGTGAGCAGGTGCAGCAAGAAGCCCCGCGCAGCGAGGTCGTGGCTGCGGTTCAAGCGATGCTTGCCAGAACTTAAGGTCGCTTGACCGATGCATTGCTAAGCGTCAGATTTCGCGCCGGTCGCCCAGTAAAACAGCGTCGCGGACGGCGGCCGCGTTTCGGGGAGGAGACGCTCTAACCAAATGCGACGCATGCGGCCGCGCCCTTAAAGGGCGCGGCCGTTTTACTTTTTGGGCGGCGCCGGCGGGGCGTCGATGCTCTCCAAAACGCCGCGCGCCTCGGCGATGTCTTCCTCGGCGCTGAGCGGGGTTTCCGCGTAGGTCCGACGCGGGCAGGCAAGCGACAACACCAACAGCCCCAGCGCCGCCGACAACAGCGAGCCGCCCAGCACGCCAAAACGCACAGGCGTCGCAAGCTCGCCTGAGCCGAAAGCGAGATTGCCGATGAACAAACTCATGGTGAAGCCGACGCCGGCAAGCATCGCCATGCCGATCATCGCCGGCAGGTTCGCCGGCAGGGTCTGCTTAAGCAGGCGCGCACCGAGCAAGGTCGCAAGCGTGATGCCGAGCGGCTTGCCGATCAGCAGCCCGAGGCCGGCCCCAAGCGCGATCGGGTGCAGCAGCGTTTCAAAGCCTGCGCCGCCAAGCACGACGCCAGCATTGGCGAGCGCAAAGATCGGCATGATGCCCAGCTGCACCCATGGCTTCAGCGCATGCTCGGCCGCGATCAGCGGCGAGCCGCCGTCGGGACGGCGCATCGGCACGGTGAGCGCGGCCAGCACCCCGGCGATGGTGGCGTGCACCCCCGACGCCAGCATGAAACCCCACAGCACAAGGCCCAGAAGCCAGTAGGGCCAAAGCTGTTTCACGCCGGCGCGGTTCATCAGCAGCATAGCGACGAAGGTCGCCGCTGCGCCGCCCAACGCCCAGCCCAGCAGGTTGGAGGAATAGAACAGGGCGATCACCACGATCGCGCCAAGATCGTCGATGATGGCGAGCGCCAGCAAAAACAGACGCAGACCCGGCGGAACCCGCGATCCAAGCAAGGAAAGCACCCCGATCGCGAAGGCGATGTCGGTAGCGGCGGGAATGGCCCAGCCGCGGGCGTAGTCGGGATTGCCGCCGGCGATGGCCAGATAGATGAGCGCCGGCGCCGCCATGCCGCCCACTGCGCCGAACAGCGGCAGGCCTGCTTCGCGGGGGCTCTTGAACGGCCCCTCCACGGTTTCGCGCTTCAGCTCCAGCCCGACATAAAGAAAGAAAATCACCATCAGCCCGTCATTGATGACGAGATGCAGGTTCACCTCTTTGGCGACGCCGGCGATCGCGAGCCGCGCGAACGGATCCTCGATCAGATGATGGAAGGCTGCGCCCGCCGGGCCATTGAGCAATAGAAACGAGGCGATCGCCGCTGCGATCAGGACGTAACCGGGGGTGGTGTCACGTTCCCACCACGGTGTGCGACTTCCGTGCGCTGAGGTCATGCCGTGCGCCTCTGTTCAAGAGCCGGGCACGCTACGGATTTCATGCTGCGGCGCAACCCGCACAATGTGGCGACTTTTTGATTCGGCTCCGATTTTCGGTCCTGCCCCAAGGGCAATCGGATGGGTTGCGAAATAATTTCTTCGCGAAAGTGTCGTTTCGGCGCCGAATAAGCTTCGCCGCGGTGCAGCAAATCCTTCGCCGCACTGTTTTGTTCACAAGCTAATCGCCCGCATGCACAGCGAGGGGCGGTTGGGCGCCCCCGTTGAACGGGGGTTTTTATGTTGAAGAAGTTCCTCTCCGGCGCGGCCGTGACGGCGATGACTGTTGCGGTGGCGAGCGTCGCCGTCGCGCAAGAGACGACCTCGATTGTGCGCGGCACGGTGACCGATCTCGACGGCAACGCCATCTCGGGCGCGCAGGTCGTGGTGACCCACCTGCCGACCGGCGCGCGCAGCGCGGAAGGAAGCGACGCCTCGGGCGTGTTCGACCTGCGCGGCCTGCGCGTCGGCGGCCCCTACACCATCGAAGTCAACGCCGACGGCTTTACCGGCCAGCGCTTCGAAAACGTCATCCTGGAAGTCGGTCAGCCGTTCCGCGTCGAAGCCCAGCTTGAGCCCTCCAACGAAGAAATCGTGGTCGTCGCCAGCGGCGGCGGGGTCGCGGCCGTCGGCTCCTCGTCGCTGCTCAACCGTGACGATATCGCCGGCGTCGCCTCGGTGTCGCGCGACATCCGCGATCTCGCGCGCCGCGACCCGCTGGTCACCCAGAATTCGCGCGGCGACGGCGGCATCTCTATCGCCGGCTCCAACCCCCGCACCAACCGCATCACCATCGACGGCGTGCAGGCGCAGGACGATTTCGGCCTCAACACCGGCGGTTTGCCGACCCGGCGCGGCCCGGTGTCGCTCGACGCGGTGCGCCAGTTCTCGGTGCAAGCGGCGCCGTTCGACGTTGAGAACGGCGACTTCATCGGCGGCGCCATCAATATCGTGCTCGCCGAAGGCACCAACACCTTCGAAGGCGCGGCCTTCACCAATTACCTGAACGAAGGCTTGATCGGCAGCCGCATCGCCGGCCAGGAAATCGACACCACCATCACGCAGGAAAACTACGGCGCGTCGCTGCGCGGACCGATCATTTCAAACCGGCTTTTCTTCGCGCTTTCGGGCGAAACCTATTCGTCCGCCGACCCGACCTCCACGGGCCCCATCGGCGCCGGCAGCTTCGCGTCCGGCATCACCGGCCCCTCCGGCGTGTCGAACTCGATGACCCAGGACAACATTGACGCGGTGACCGACGTGTTCGCCGGCCTCTACGGCTCGAGCTTTCCGTTCGGCAGCATCCCGCTGACCAAGCCGATCACCGACGAGAAGTACACCGGCCGCTTCGACTGGGACATCACCGAAGATCACCGCGCGACGCTGACCCTGCGCCACTCGGAATCGGGCGTGATCCAGCGCACCAATCTGAGCAGCACCAGCGCCGGCCTCGACAGCCAATGGTATCTCACCGGCGAAGACGACTACACGACAGCGCTGCAGCTCAACTCGGCCTGGACCGACACGTTCTCGACCGAAGTGCGGATGAGCTACCGCGACTACACCCGCCTGCAGGCGCCTCCGGCGGGGCAGGACTTCGCCGACATCCGCGTCTGCTCAGTGCTCGACAACAGCGTCACCATCGACACCGGCACCAACCCGCTCACCTCCTGCCGCAACGGCTCGACCACGGTCGCGGTGGTGCGCTTCGGGCCTGACCAGTTCCGTCACGCCAACTTCCTGAACACCGAGAACCGTCAGATCCAGGTCGGCGGCGAGTATCAGCTCGGCCGCCACCTGATTAAGGCCGGCGCGCAGTGGCAGAACAACGATGTGTTCAACATTTTCGTGCCAAGCAGCGACGGCGTTTATTACTTCGACTCGGTGGACGATTTCGCCGCCGGCCAAGCGAACCAGCTGGTCTACAACAACGCGCTCAGCGGCGATCCCAACGACGCCGCGGCGATCTTCGACTATAATCTGTACAGCTTGTATGCGAGCGACTCGATCGACCTGACCTCGCAGCTCACCGTCACGGCCGGCATCCGCTACGACTTCTACGAGATGAGCGACGAGCCGGTGCTCAACCCGAATTTCGTCAACCGCTACGGTTTCGACAATCAAGACACCTATGACGGCCGCGACGTGATCATGCCGCGGGTGTCGTTCAGCTTCGATCCGTCGAGCACGATGCGCTTGAGCGGCGGCGTCGGCCTGTTCTCGGGCGGGTTGCCGGACGTGTTCATCTCGAACTCGTTCTCCAACACCGGCATCCTGACCAACCAGCTCACCTTCGAGCGCACCGCGACCGGCCTTACCGAGACCTCGGGTGCGGTGAATTGCGCCGGCACCACGCCGATCTATGGCGGCTTCACCGGCGTGCAGGTCTGCAACGCGGCGCTCAACGTGACGGTGAATTCCAGCTTCGGCGAGGACGTGCCGGCGTCGGTGCAGGCAGCGCTCGGCGGCACCACCGCGTCGCCAGCCTCCGAAACCAACAGCATCAACAGCGACTTTGAAATTCCCTCGGTGTGGAAGGCCAACCTTTCGGGCCGCTGGAATTTCTGGCGCAACCTGACGGCGGGGGGCGACCTCTTCGCCTACCAGGACAATGAGGGGCTTGCGTTCCGCGACCTGCGTGCTCAACCGCTGATCATCAACGGCCAGCGCGCGCTGACCCCGGATGGCCGCCTGCGCTATGACGGCCTCACCACCGCACAGCGCACCTCAGTGCCCGGCGTGCAGGCGGTGCCGACCAACATTCCGGTGGCCTCGAACGGCAGTATCTCGTCCAATCGCGACCTCGAGAGCTTCAACCCCGGCGAAACCCCGTTCAGCTGGATCGCTTCGGTCTCGCTGTCGGCGGCCTGGGAAAACGGCGTCGAGGCTGGCGTCTCCTACACCTTCCAGGATGTCGAGGACTATTCGTCCTCGGCGCGCTTCAGCTCGACCGCCAGCTCGCTCTATGGCGGCCAGTATGCGGCGTTCGATCCCAACGTTGCGGAAAGCGGCCGCGGCCAGGAGGAGATCGAAAACTCCTTCAAGTACAATCTCGGCTGGCGCCACAATTTCTTCAGCGATCTGGAAACCCGCTTCACGCTGTTCGGCGAGTGGCGTTCGGGCCGGCCGCTCAGCTTTACGATGAACGCCGGCACGGGCCGCAACCCGACCTTGGGCGTCAACCGCGGCTCGCAGCTCGCTTACTTGCCTGACTTCAGCGATCTGAGCGCGGTCAACTGCGTGTCGGGGCTGCCGTCGGCGAGCTTCACCGGCTGCATCGCCTCCGATCCGCTGGTGGCGTTCGACAACCAGACCTCGATTGACCGCCTGCAAGGCATGGTGGACCGCTTCGGCCTCGGCTCGGGGCGCATCTCCGAGCGCGGCGAGGGCGACAACCCCGATATCAACCGCCTCGATCTGCAGATCAGCCAGGAATTGCCGGGCCTGATGCGCAGCCACCGCACGCGGCTCACGTTCGACATCGCCAACGTGTTGAACCTGGTCAACGACGAGTGGGGCGTGATCGAGGAGTACGGCGAGAGCGTGAACCTCTACAACGTCTCCTGCGCGGGCCAGGACGGGGTTGCCGACAATGACGGCATCGTCACCTGCCAGCGCTACCGCATCTCGGGCTCGACGAACTCCCCCACGGTGACCACCAGCCGCAACACCGACCTGTCGCGCTGGGTCATCCAGGTCGGCCTGCGCTACCAGTTCTGATTTCCCTCCCCGGGACGCCTTACAAGAGCGGCGCTTCACAAGCGCCGCTCTTTTCTTTTGGCGCAGCGGCGCGGCGAACGGCGAAACCGGCGCTTTGACGGCCGCGCCATTCGGCTGCCGGGTTCGGGTGCGTCGATAGCGTCATTGCACGCCGTAGCGCCCGCATGCGACGGGATCGGGGGTGCGAACCTTAGCGCGCTGCGATTCTCCGCCTGGAGCTTTGCTCGGCAGATACGCCGATGCGGGCGCCTACACGGATTGCTTCGCCACTGAAGTTAGGACGCGCGTTTCGTTGGAGGCTTACGTTGAAGCCTTCTACACAAGCGCTGCGTTCCGGCCGGAGCGGCTGGTGCTTGCCTTGGTCGACAAGGCGTCGAATGACGCGGACGTGCAGCGCCTGGCGCGGGGGGAAAGCGAGACCTTCGCTGCCTGGAGCGTTGAGGCGAGGGCGCCCGATCAAGTGTTACTTCGTGACTTCCTCGGCCGCACGCGCTCGTGGCTGATGGCCATGCCGATCGAGGGCGGCACGCGCCTATACTTTGGCAGCGCAGTCATTCCAGTCGGGCCTGGCTCTGGCCCAGGCCGCCTCGGCTTTCCGTTCAATGCGCTCATCGGCTTTCACCAGATCTATTCGCGCGTGCTGCTGGGCGGTGCGCGCGGACGGGTGTTGAAGACGCGAGGCGCTTGAACGGCGCAGTGCGCGCTCGCCGGAGGCCATGAGGCGCGTGCGCGCGATCCCGGGGCGCAAACAAAAACGGCGGAGCTTGCGCTCGGCCGTTACGTCGAGTTCCAGATCAATGCGACAGAGAGTCTTGTAATGGCAGGCTCGATGCATGCCGATAAAGCTGTTTGTACGCGTCATCCAACTCACTCACAGCAGCGACCCCCGATGCGAGCATGAAGTCGTATCGATTTCCGGGGAAGAACTGCGGTGGAAACGTTCGATCAAAAACTTCAGGGTTTTCGAGTCCCGCAGAGAGGGTGAGAAGGTAGTTACCCAGGGTCGCGCCTCGATCGCAAGAGTGTCTGATGCGAGCCACGGCAGCGACCAGGTCTTGCGCCAGCGCGATGTCGCGTTCGCGCAGCGCAAAGTGATGTCGTTCGACGAAGCCCTCGAGTTGATGGAAGGCGGCGCGCAGGTCGGTGACTTGTTCCTGTGCGCGTTCCAGGTCGCTTCTGGAAAGCGCGGCCCGGTCTTTGGCGCATTGCTTCTTCAGCAGCTCTCGAAGCCCAAGGAGCTGATCTCCCAAGTCCTCGTCGAGTTTCTTAACGTCAAGCGAGAGCTTTCGTCGATAGTTGGCCCATCGTTCCGAGAAATCCCTTTCGTTGGCGGCCTTCGCCAAACTCCCGCCGATCCATGTGAAGAGGAGCGCAGTAGCAGCGAGGCCGAATGCCTCCGCAACAAGGTTCTCTACCAAAGATAAGGAAATCATGGCGCTCCCCGAACCTGCTGGTCCGCCGAGACACATATCAAAAAACGGCGGAGCTTGCGCCCCGCCGTTTACGTTTTCGTGCTTGGTCTTGCATGGCTCCCGGAATGGCGATGTTTCGCCATCCGGGATGTTCGGCTGCGCCGATCAGAAATCCATGTCGCCCATGCCGCCCAT
>CAZNTI010000074.1:0-7902 GCA_964575885.1 uncultured Terricaulis sp. | reverse complement strand
TGAGCAAAGACTCCAATGCGCAGAGCCATTCCGCGCCGGAGCCCGTCGAAACCGCGCCCGCCGGCGCCGAGGCCGGTCCGCTCGAAACCGAACTCGCCAAGGCGCGCGACGACTTGCTGCGAGCAATGGCGGAGATCGAAAACACGCGCCGCCGGGCCGAGCGCCAGGCGCAGGACGCGCGAATCTACGCGATCGACCGGTTCGCCGGCGACCTGCTGCCGGTCGCCGACACGCTGGCGCGCGCCATCGCTTCGATTTCCCCGGAAGCGCGGGAGGCAGGCGGCGAAGTGCTGCGCACCCTGCTCGCCGGCATCGAACTGACCGAACGCACCATGCTGGAGGCTTTCGCCCGGCACGGGTTGAAGCGCGTGGGCGCCCGGGGCGAGGCGTTCGACCCCAACCTGCACCAGGCAGTGGCGCAGGCGCCGTCAGCTGACGCTCCGGCGGGGGCGGTGGCGGAAGTGCTGCAGCCGGGCTACGTGCTGGGAGATCGCACCTTGCGTGCGGCGATGGTGCTAGTGTCGGCGGGCCCCGCCAAGGAAGGCGGCGACGCCCCCGCTTCCGTCGACATCAAGGTGTAAACCGGGGTTAATCGGCAAGTAACCGGCGCTTCTTAGCGGTGGCGTGCGGGCCTTTGCGTTTGCCGCGGGCTAGGGCTAAGGCGGTTGCGCCGTTCGGGCGAGCAAGAGGGGAAAAGATGCGGGGGAAGCTTTGGCTAGGCGCGGCCACGATGGCGCTCATGATCGTAACGCCCGCCGCCGCGCAGCAAGGCGACCCCCCTGGCGACGCCAGCACACAAGCACAGCTTAGCGCCAGCAATCCCATCGAAGGCGAGATCGCTCCGGCCGGCGATACCGACTGGTTTCGCCTGAGCGTGGCGCCTGGCCAGCGCTACACGATCACGCTGGACGCGGTTCCCAACGGCGACGGCGCCGCGATCGACACTATCGTCGTGCTCTACGATGCGCAGGGCAATCAGCTGGCGCTCAACGACGATGCCGGCGGAACGCTCAATTCCGCCTTGAGCTACGCTCCATCTGCCGCTGGCGAAGTGTTCGTGGAGGCGCGCGGCTTCAGCGGCGAGGCGACCGGCGCGTATCGGCTGAGCGTCGCAAGCGAAGAACTGCCCCCCGACGATGTCGCCAACGACGCCAGCACCCGGACCGTGGTCCGCGCTGGGCGTCCGGCAACGGGCATGATCGAGTATGATGGCGATGTCGATTGGCGTCGGCTCGACGCACGCACCGGCCAACGCTACCGGATCACCCTGAACAGCGCCGAAGGCCGCGACGACGCCCTCGCCGATCCATTCCTGCGCGTGCTCGACCCCGACGGGGCCGAACTGGCCGTCAACGATGACGCCGATGGACTCAACTCGGCAGTCGATTTCATTCCCCAGCGCAGCGGACCGGTGTTCGTGGAAGCGCGCGCGTTCAGCGATACTGGCTCTGGCGCCTATACCCTCACCGTGACCGCAGCAGCGCTTCCGCGCGACAATGCCTCCGGCGACCGCAGCACGCGCGGGCGCATCAGCGCTGGGCAAAGCGTGGATGCAAGTCTGGAGTTTCCCGGCGATCGCGACTGGTACCGCATCCGGCTGAGCGAGGGCCAATCCTATCGCCTGCGGCTGGCCAGCGCCGAGGGCGAGGCCGCGCTCGACGATCCGCTGCTGCGCATTTACGGCAGCACCGGCGAGGAGATCGCGGTCGATGACGACAGCGGCGGCGGCCTGAACTCGTTCCTCGAATTCACCGCGCCCGCCACTGGCGTCTACTACATCGAAGCCACCGGCTTCAACAGCGAGGCTACCGGAGCCTATCGCCTCAGCGCCGCGGCCGGCGACATCCCCGCCGACGCCTCCACCGACGCGGTGCTTTCTGCCGACGGCGACTTCCGCCAAGGTGAGCTAGGCCCAGCGGGCGATCGCGACTGGTACCGGCTCGATCTCGGCGAAGGTCAGGGCGTGCGCATCGGCCTCAATACCGCCGAGACCGGCGGTCTGGCCGATCCCTACGTTGTGGTCTACAGCGCCGATGGCGGCGAACTGGTTCGCGATGACGATGGCGGCGAAGGCCTGAACTCATGGCTCGAGTTCACCGCGACGGGGGCTGGCGCTTATTACGTCGAGGTGCGCGGCTTCACCGACGACGCCGCCGGCCGCTACGTGCTTAGCATCACCCAAGGCGAGATCGGCGATACGCCGGACGGCGCGGAGTATCTCGATCCCATGTCGGACGGCCGCACCGGGACGATCGGCGCCGCCGGCGATGTGGATTGGTTTGCGGTGGCGATGGTCGAGGGGCGCCCCTATCGCCTCTATGCCGAGGGCGCCGACCCCGAGCCGTTGGCTGATCCCCTGCTCAAGCTCTACGACCAGCAAGGCAACGAAGTCGCGATGGATGACGACGGCGGAGCGGGGCTCAACTCGTATTTGAATTACACATCGGTGACCGGAGGCGTCTATTTCGCGGCGGTGTCGTCCTATGACGAGACCGCGCTCGGGCGCTACGCTTTGCGCGTCGTCGACACCGACGTGCCCGGCAGCCCCAACACCGACGAGTACCTCGACACCGCCGGCGATGAACGCATCGGGCGGATCGACATCCCCGGCGATGCGGACGTGTATCGTATCGAAGCGGAGCAAGGAGCGACCTACCTCGTCGAAGCGAGCGGCGACGGCGAAAGCCCGCTGGCGGATCCCCACCTTGCGATCACGGACTTCGAGAGCGCTGAGATCGTTGCGGACGACAATGGCGGCCCCGGCGCCAATCCGCGCATCCGCTTCGCGCCGCCGGAAGGCGGCACATACTTCGTGAGGGTCACAGGAGCGCGCCGCTCGGTCGGCGGCTACCGGGTGACGATCGCTCGCCAATGAAACGGTGAGGCGGCGGCGATCAGGCGCCGCCGCCTCTGTTTCAAGACAAGGCTAGGGTTCAGGACAGACCGGCGCTGCGTTCGCCGCCCTGCCGCTCGAGCATCCAGCCCGGATATTCCGGCTTCAGCGCCGACACCGCGTTCAATGCGGCGAGTTCCTCGTTCGACAATTGCACCTTGGCGGCGGCGATGTTGTCGCCAAGCTGGGCCTCGGTCTTGGCGCCGATGATGACGCTAGTGACGTGTGGCTGGTGCAGCAGCCAGCCGAGCGCAATCTGCGCCACCGACACGCCGCGCGATTCGGCCATCGGGCGCATGGCGTCGATAATGTCGAACGCCTTGTCCTTATCTACCGGAGGGAAGTCGAACACAGTACGCCGAGCGTCGTTGGGGCCGCCGTCGCGCGTGAATTTGCCGGAGAGAAAGCCGCCGGCCAAAGGACTCCAGGGCAGGATCGCCAGGCCCTCGGCCTTGGCGAGCGGGACCACCTCGCGTTCGAGGTCGCGACCGGCGATGGAGTAATACATTTGCAGCGAGTCGAAGCGCGCGAGGCCGCCGTTCTGCGAGACGCCCAGCGCCTTGGCGATCTGCCATGCCGCGAAGTTGCAAAGCCCGATGTAGCGCGCGCGACCGGAGCGGACGACTTCGTCGAGCGCTTCCAGGGTTTCTTCCAGCGGCGTCAAGGTATCGAAGGCATGCACCTGATAGAGGTCGACATAATCGAGTTCAAGCCGCTCCAGGCTGGCGTCGATGGCGCCGAAAATATGCTTGCGCGAGAGGCCCCAGAGGTTGGGATTTTTGGCCCGGCGTTGAGACTCCGGCGTGTCGGTGGCGCCGTACGCGCCCATGCGGCCGAACACTTTGGTGGCGATCACCAGTTCGTCACGCGGCAGGTCCTTGATCGCCTGGCCCAACACCTGCTCGGACAGGCCGTTGGAATAAATGTCGGCGGTGTCGATAAAGGTGACGCCCTGATCGAACGCCGACTTCACGAGCTTGGTCGATGTTTCCTGTTCGAGCGCGCCGATGACCTTCCAGAAGCCGTCGCCGCCGAAAGTCATCGTGCCCAGGCAGATTTCGGACACGACAAGGCCAGTGCGGCCCAGTTTGCGATAGCGCATGAGACGTTCCTTTGGGCCCAGAGCCCGTTCGAGGGATGACAAGGATCCGGCTGGCGCACGCACATGAAGCCGCGCTGAACGCGAACGCCACAATGGCGCAAGCGCCAAAATGAAAAGTGCGAAAGTCGGAAAGCCGCGCCAGAACTGATGCGACTGGTATTTATTAACACAGGAACGCGATTTTGGCAATCAGGCGACGTCGTGACGCTGAAACCACGCGAGCGCGCGGGTCCAGCCATCGGCCGCCGCCTCGGCGTTGTAGGACTCGCGGTAGTCGGCATGGAAGCCGTGCTGTGTGCCCGGATAAACGACGATCTCCGAACCGTTCGGGTTGGCGGCAAGCGCAGCGCGCATCGCCTCGACGCTGGCGAGCGGGATGCCGCGATCGTTTTCAGCGTAAAGACCTAGCACGGGCGTGCGCAAACGCGGCGCGACATCAACCGGCCACGGCCTGCCCTCCTCGTAGCCGAAGCCGTCGGCTGCCGGCGAGACGAGCCGCCCATACCACGCGACGCCCGCTTTGATCTGCGGCAGGTCGGCGGCCGCCATCCAGGTGACCGCTCCGCCCCAGCAGAAGCCGGTGACGCCGATGGCGCGATCCTTCACGAAACGCTGACGCGTCAGCCAGTCGATTGCGCCTTGAGTGTCGCTCATGACCTGCGCGTAAGTCGCGGTCGCGACGATCTCGCGAATCGCGGCGAAGTCCGGGAGCTGGGCGGGGTCGCCGGCGCGGTCGAAATAGTCAGGCGCGATCGCCACATAGCCCGCGCGCGCAAAGCGGCGGCAGACATCCTTGATGTAGTCGTGGATGCCGAAAATCTCATTGACGACGATGATCGCAGGGCGCCGGCCACGGGCTTCGGGACGCGCAACATAGGCGGGCAGCGCATAGCCGCCGGCCGCCGAAAACTGGACGTCCTCGATGATCAAGCCTTCCGCCGGCGTCGTGACTGGCTGCGCCGAGGCCGACAGCGCAGATGCAGCATAGCCGCTGAAGAACAAAGAAGCCGCCATGGCGCGGCGTGTGGGGGCGAGACTGCCCTCCGGAGTGTCCAGCTTCATGCGATATGCCCTTCTGCGCCCGCGACACGCGCGCGTGCTTGCGGCAGATGTGGTTCCGATCCAGTCTGAAAGCCAGTCCGAAACTCGGGGGAGGAACGGAACATGCGTCTTCTGGGCGGGGCCGCGCTGGCGGCTGGGATTGCTTTTGCGGGGCCGGCAGCCGCCGCTCTGCCCTTCGACCCTGAGCAGGCGACTAGGGCGTGGCTCGACACCATGGGGCCCGAGGCCACCGCACGGTCCAACGCCTATTTCGAGGGCGGCTACATTGTCGAGTTCGCCGGCGCCGCGGTTTCGATACTGGTCGCCGGCTTGTTCCTGCTGTTGGGATGGGCGCGCGGCGTGCGTGCCTGGCTAGAACGCACGGTGAAGTGGTTCCCGCTTGTCGCTGCCGGCACTTCCTTTTTCTACATTCTGGTCTCGTCAGTTCTGACCTTCCCGTTTCAGTACTACGTCGGCTTCGTCCGTCAGCACCGCTACGATCTCTCGACTCAGTCGTTCGCCGAATGGTTCAGCGAACAAATGGTCGGTTTCAGCATTGGGCTTGTCATCGGCACGATCTTCCTGACCGTGATCTATCTCATCATCCGCGCGGCGAGGAACACCTGGTGGGTTTGGGGATCTGCCGTCTCAATCGCGTTCGCGGCATGCCTGAGTATGATCTTTCCGGTGTTCATTGCACCGTTGTTCAACACTTACACGCCGATGGCGCAGAGCGAACTACGGGACGACATCATCGCCATGGCCCAGGCCAACGGCGTGCCGGCGACCGACGTGATGGTGTACGACCGCTCTCGGCAAACCAATTCGATCAGCGCCAACGTTTCCGGTTTCGGGTCCACCACACGCATCTCGCTCGCCGATACGTTGCTAGAGCGCGGCAGTCCCGACGCGGTGCGCGCGGTGATGGGTCACGAGATCGGTCATTATGTGCTCGGCCATATCTATTCCGGGCTGATCATGAGCTCGCTGATCATTCTGTTTAGCTTCGGGGCGGTGCATTTCGGCTTTCGCGCCG
This sequence comes from uncultured Terricaulis sp., assembly GCA_964575885.1. Taxonomy (GTDB): domain Bacteria; phylum Pseudomonadota; class Alphaproteobacteria; order Caulobacterales; family Aquidulcibacteraceae; genus Vitreimonas. The sequence goes on along the minus strand of CAZNTI010000074.1, from coordinate 1,830 downwards.
CAGCCACGAATGAGCGATGGGGCATTCGCGATATCGCCGATCCTGCGGGATTGCCGCTCATCATGGCGCTGCTCGCAATAATAGGCATCGTCACGGCGCCACTCGACCGAAACCTCACCCGCTTCAACGAGCAGCAGGCCGACATGTTCGGCCTGAACGCCGCACGCTCGCCAGACGGGTTTGCTGAGGCGGCTATCCTGCTCTCGGAATATCGCAAGATGGAGCCGGGGCCGTTTGAGGAATGGTTCTTCTACACGCACCCCTCGGGCTGGAACCGGGTGCACAATTCCATGGTCTGGAAGGCGCACGAGATTGCAGCCGGCCGGCTGCCGGCGTCTCCCGGCGGGCCCCCGCCAGGCTGGCGGCCAGACTTCGTGCGCGCGCCTGAAGGCGCGGCTACGCCGGCGCGAGCTCCTCCGGTTGTGGAACCGTCACCCGCCGCAGAGTCAAATTGATCCGCCCGCCTTTGGACAATAGCCGCGAGGTGCCCGGCAGAATGCGGTCCACCCCATGATAGGCGCGACGGCTTGCTCCGCCGAGCATGCACACGTCGCCGGACGCAAGGCGCACGCTGCGCGTGGGATCGGTGCGCAGCACGCCGCCAATGCGGAACAGGGCGGTGTCGCCGAGCGAGATCGACAGCACCGGCGCGTCCCAGGCGTCTTCATCGGCATCGACGTGCAAGCCCATGCGCGCATCGCCCTCGTAGAGATTGACAAGGCAGGCCTCGGGAGGGGCCGGATAGGCGCTGAGCCTCGCCCAGAGATCGAGCGCAGCCTGCGGCATCGCCGGCCAAGGACGCCCTGTTTCGGGGTGCAGCGCCTGGTAGCGATACCCCAGCTCCTTGTCGGTGACCCAGCCCAGAGGGCCAAAGTTACTCATCCGCACCCGCATCGGCTGCCCGGTTTTAGGCATGCGCGGTATGAACAGAGGCCCGCCCTTCAGCCGCGCAAACACCTCGTCGCGCAGCGCCTCCTGCGCCGGGCGGTCGAGCAGGCCCGGCCAGAGGCGGAAACCATCCAGATCAGATGCAGCCATAAGCTCCGCCTATCGCTCCATTCGGTTTCTTTTTTGTTCCATCGTCGATCGAGGCGCGAGCTCTCCGACGCTATTCCCCTGCCGCGAATGCGGATAGCAGCCATAGAAAGCCTTGCACCGTTTAGGCGATACACCACATGAACCAAGAAGTTGCGGGTTCGGAGCTTGGGACGGGGCGCCAATCCGCTAAACGCAATTGTGGAACAGGACGCGCGCTTCGGGGATGCCTTTGGGTCCGCTCAAGCCGGAACCGCGCCGCTGAAAGAAGGAACGAGGAACGACATGGGTAAAGTCATCGGGATCGACCTGGGCACGACCAATTCCTGCGTCGCCGTCATGGAGGGCGGCAATGCGAAGGTGATCGCTAACTCCGAGGGCTCCAACACCACCCCGTCGGTGGTGGCGTTCACCGACAAGGGCGAGCGGCTTTTGGGGGTGCAGGCGGTGCGCCAAGCCATCACCAACCCGGAACATACCTATTACGCCGTGAAGCGCCTTATCGGCCGCTCGTACGACGACCCCATCACCAAAAAGGACGCCGACCTCGTTCCCTACAAGATCGTGAAAGGCCCGAACGGCGACGCTTGGATCGAAGGCCGGGACAAAAAGTACGCGCCGTCCGAAATTTCCGCCTTCGTGCTGCAGAAGATGAAGCAGACGGCCGAGGACTATCTCGGCGAAGGCGTCACCCAGGCCGTCATCACGGTGCCGGCCTACTTCAACGACGCGCAGCGCCAAGCCACCAAGGACGCCGGCAAGATCGCCGGTCTTGAAGTGCTGCGCATCATCAAC
>CAZNTI010000073.1:0-8129 GCA_964575885.1 uncultured Terricaulis sp. | reverse complement strand
CGTCGAAGAGAGAAGCAGCGCCTTCTTTAGACTCAGTTACGGCGAGAAGTCTGAGGCCATTGGGAGGTGCTCCGAACGGCGGCGTCGTGACGAACGAACCGCGCGGACGCTCCGCCGACACGCGATCGCGGCTGCACATAGGGCAATCGCAGCGGAATGCAAGAAATTCCGCGCCGCTTAATCCGTCAGAACCGCATAGGCGCGGACCGGAAACGTGCCCATGCCGACAATCGGCGCTGGCGCTGCGTGGAACTTGAAGCCGCGCGCGGGCAAATCGCCGAGCCGCGTCAGGTGCTCGCCGATTGGGATGCCGGCGCCGAGCAGGATCGTATGCACCGGCCGGCGCTTGGTGCGGGTGTCATCGATATTGTGCGAGTCGATGCCGACGAAGGCCGCACCAGAATCGGCCAAGCGCTGCGCCGCGGCTTCAGTCAGAAACGGGTGATCGCTGAAATAGGCGCTCGTGCGCCAATGGCGATCCCAACCGGTTGCGATCAGTACAGCCTTGCCCGCAACATCGAGGCCGTCGAAATGCGCGGCGTCCGTCCCAAGCCCTTGCGCGAACGGGCGGCGCACGACGACGCCCTCGAGCTCCGCCAGTGAAGCGAGCGGCAAACCGGCAAGATCGCAGCCATCGGCGTAACGATGAAACGGCGCATCCACGTACGTGCCCGTATTGGCGACCATGTCGATGCGGCCGATCTGGAACGTCGAACCGTCTTCGTAATTCGCCGCCGACGCCTCGCGCGTCCAAAAATCGCAAATGGCGGGTCCGGGTAGACCCTTGAATGTCTCCATGCCGGCTTCGATGCGGTGGCTGAGGTCGATGAAGCGTGTCGCCATGCGCGAAGCTTAGCAAAACCGCTGGCTCAGCGAATAGCCGAGCGCGGCTTGCCCGACGCGTCGCGCCGCGACATGATCGGGCTCGCCAGGGCCGGCGCGAGGGCGTCTCCTGCATAAGGTTGGGAGACGGCCATGACGGATTCATCTGAACTTACCGGCGCTGCGCGCCGACAGCGCGGCTTCCTGGGCGTGATCGAGAAGATCGGCAACCTTTTGCCCGACCCGATCATGATCTTCGTCTGGCTGATCATCTTGCTAATGATCCTTTCGGCGGTCGGCGCGCATCAGGGCTGGACGGCCTCGCTGGCTTATCCCGGCGAGGAGGCGCCGGAAGGGGGCGTGCTCGAGAACGGCGTGCTGACCTACACCGCCGTCTCGCTTTTTTCAGAGGCCAACATCGCGCGCCTGCTGACCGACATGCCACGCACGCTGACCGGCTTCGCACCCCTGGGCCTGGTGCTCCTGGTGATGTTCGGCGCTGGCGTCGCCGAACGGACCGGACTGTTCAGCGCACTCATCCGCGCCAGTCTGCGCGATGCGCCGAAAGTGATCCTGACGCCGCTCGTCTGCATTATCGGCATGGTCTCGCACCATGCTTCGGACGCGGCCTATGTCGTGTTCATACCGCTGGCGGCGCTGCTTTATGCGGCGGTGGGACGCCATCCCCTGGTCGGCTTGGCGGCGGCGTTTGCAGCGGTGTCGGGCGGCTATGCCGGCAATATCACACCGGGCCAGATCGACGTGCTGCTGTTCGGCTTCACCGAAGAGGCGGCCCAGATCATCGACCCGACCTGGACCATGAACCCGCTCGGCAATTGGTGGTTTATTCTGGCCATCGTCATCCTGTTCACGCCGATCATCTGGTTCGTGACCGATCGCATCATCGAGCCCAGGCTCGGCAAATGGGGCGGCAGCGAAGACGATGCGATCAAGGCTGAGCTCGCCAAGTCGGCGGTGACCAATGCCGAGAAAGCCGGTCTGTTCTGGGCAGGCCTCGTGGCGCTCTTGATAGTAGGGCTCTTCGCGGCCCTCTCGTTTTGGCCAGGCTACACGCCGCTGATCGATGAAAGCCGCGAAGGGCCGGCGGCGCTGGAGCCGTTCTACCGGGCTCTGATCACCGGTTTCTTCCTGCTGTTCCTGCTCTGCGGCATGGCCTTCGGCATCGCCGTCGGTTCGGTGAAAAGCGCCAAGGATGTCATCGACAAGATGATCGAGGGCATCCGCAGCATGGCCCCCTATATCGTGTTCGCGCTGTTTGCGGCGCACTTCGTGGCCATGTTCAACTGGTCGCGGCTGGGGCCGATCGCGGCCATCAACGGTGCCGAAGTGCTGCAGGCGTTGGCTTTGCCGGCCCCCTTGCTTTTGGTCAGCGTGCTGCTGTTCTCGTCGTTCCTGGATCTTTTCATCGGCTCGGCCTCGGCCAAGTGGAGCGCGCTCTCGCCCGTCGTGGTGCCGATGTTCATGCTCTTGGGCATCTCGCCTGAGATGACCCAGGCCGCTTACCGGATGGGCGACAGCTACACCAATATCATGACCCCGCTGATGAGCTACTTCCCGCTCATCCTCGCCTTTGCGCGGCGTTGGGACCCAAGCTTCGGGGTCGGCTCGCTTCTGTCGCTCATGCTGCCGTACGCGCTGTGCTTCATGGCCGCTGGCATTCTCATGACCGTCGGATGGGTCTATTTCGACATTCCGCTCGGCCCGCACGCGACTGTGCACTACGCGCCGCCGGGCGGGCTGATGCAGTAGGGAGACAGGCATGCCCGAACGCACCGTTGCAAGCTCATCTTCGACGGCGGCATGACGGCGATCTAAACTCTAACGCTGCGTGATCCGCCGCTCGGCGAGCCATGCGGAGACCCCGTCCAACAAGCCTGGGGCCATGCCGAACCAGCGCCAGCGCTGCTGAGCGTCGAAACCGACCGGCTGTTCGCCGCGATGGTCGCCTTCGCTGAACACGGCGATGTCGATACTGCGATTGCGCGTCGTCAGCGCTTCCAGGCGCGGGCGATGATAGGCCGGCGGCACGATGTCGTCGCGTCCGCCCCAATAGGCGTACACAGGGATACGCAACGAACCATAAGCGGCGCTCGCGTCGAAATCGCCGTTGGCGTGATACCAGGCGAGGTCGGCGAGCGAGAGCGGTTGATCGACGAACTCGCCCCAAGGCGCATTTTCGGCGGCGCGAGCGGCGGCGTTGAGCGCCTCCCAATTCTCCCCACTGCGGGCGACCTCGAAGTAGAGATTCATGTAGTCGCGCGCTGCCGCAATGTTTTCCTCCGACTGTCCGGCTGCGCGCATGCGGTGCTCGATCGAAGACCATTCTTGTTCAGCCGGGGTGGTTGCGGGCGGCGCGGAGAGAATGAGGAAGCGGATGCGGCGGTCCTGCTGCGCCGCCGTCACCGCGAGCCACGCGCCGCGGCTTGCGCCGAAGACGCCAAGCTTACCGCGGTCCACGCCGGGACGGGCCCAAAGCAGCGCCACGACAGCGCGGAGATCGGCAACATCCTGGATCATGCGAGAGGCCACGCCTTCGCTGTCCACGTCGTTGCGGCGCGGGTAGGCGAGGCAGTGCAAACCCTGACGCGCGTAAAAATCGCACCAGGAGCGGGTGTTCCAGCCGAGCCGCGCGCCGCGCGCACTGGCGCCGCCGGCGATGACGATGGCGCCGCGGCGGCGGCTCAGATCGTTGGGCGTGTACAATTCGCCGACATAAGCGCCGCCCTCGACCGGGATTTCGACGGTTTCGTGCGTATAGGGCGCGGGCGCGCTTGGCTGGAGGGTAACTGAGAATGGACCGCGCTCGGCGATGAGCGCGCCGTCGCCGGCCGTGAACGTGAAATCGCCCAGGCCGAAGGGAAGGGTAACGATGGGGCGGCCATCCTCCGCCAGCCGGACGGGCGCCGGCTCCTCGGCGTAGATGAGCTCGGGGAGGTCTAATGTGGCGTTTGGGCCTTGGGTGAACGCCAGCCGGATCGGGGTCGCCGCCTCGCCGCGGCGCAACGCGCCTTCCCAGACGCCTGCAGGCGTCTGGGCGGTGGCGCTTCCCCAGATGAGGGCAAAGGCAAGTGCAACGAGCGGCGGGCGAATGAGCATTGGCGATGATCCACGGGGCCTGGGGTGCTAGGCTCGCGAATACGGAGGGTGCGTCAGCGCCCGTTGTCGACTAATGATCGCTCCGGAGGCGCTAATGACTGAGCTTGCGCCGGAAAACAAAGGCCAAAGCGCGCAGTTGCAGGCGCATGAGCGCTATCGCCGGCTGGGCGATCTCGTGATCGACCGCGAAACCCGCTGCGTGTTGCGCGATGGCCAAGCGACGCGGCTGGAGCCGCGGGTGTTCGCGCTGCTTGCGTATTTCATGGATAATCCTGGTCGCGAGATATCGCGCCAGGAGCTTGGGCAGCGCGTGTGGAACGGCGTGCATGTAGTGGACGAGGCGATCCAGCGCGCGATCTCGGTTCTGCGCCAAGCGCTCGGCGACTCGCCAAAACAGGGGCTGCACATCCAGACGACGGCCAATGGCGGCTATAGTCTGGTCTCCGAACTTACCGGTGTACAGACGCAAACGACGAGCGCGCCGGGCGATTGGCGGCCATTGGCTGTCGCGCTCCTGGCTGGCGTGCTCCTCGGCGTAACGGCGATGAGCTGGCTGGGCGGCGAACCGCCCGCCTATGCCCCGGAGGCGCCGGCGCCTGATCACGAAACGCCGAACCGCCAAGCGCCAGACGCCAAGGCGCCTCGCGCGCCCTGAAGCGGAAAAAGGGGGCCCGCATGTCTCGCAAGCCCCCTACGTTCGGTCTGGCGTTTGCCTCAGCCCTGCGTCGGCTGCTTTCGCGGCGCGCGCTTGCGCTCGGGCATGGCGACGACCGGCGCGACCGCTTCGCCGTACAGGGTCGGCCAGGGCGCGTCCTTTGACTCGATCGTCACTGTCTCGCCGAAGCCGTTGAAGCGCGTTCCCATTGCCGTGCCGTACGCGCCCAGGGAGCCGATCTCGATCAGATCGCCTTCGCGCACGTCGGCGCGAAGCATGAACGGGCCGGCGGCCGCGTCCTTAGTCGCGGCGCCACGCGCGCGGGCTCTTGCCCGTCCAGCGCTTGAAGGCGCGTGAGAATGCAGCGGGATCGGAGAAGCCGATCAGATACGCCGTCTCGTTCACCGAAACCTTTTTGGCGGCGAGATAGTGGAGCGCCATGCGATGGCGCAACGCGTCCAGCACCTGTTCGAACGTGGCGCCCTCGCGCTTCAGGTGACGATAAATCGTCTGCCGGCTGGTGGCGAGCTTGGCCGCGATAGCGTCGACGTTGACCTCGCCGGTGTGAAGAATCGGCATGATCAGCGCCTCCACGCGCCCGCGGAGCGTCTTCGACGCTTCCAGCTCCTGCAGAAGCGCGTCGCCGCGTTCGGTGAGCACGCCGAAGACGTAACGATTGTCAGGCTGGATTTGCACCTGCTGCCAGCCCGGATCGCTGCGAATGGCGTTCCAATGGCTGACGAAGGTGATCGGCACCTGCCAAAGGTCTTCGTACCTAGCCCGGTAAGCCGGCGCTGGGTGTGTGACATGGGCTTCGAGTGCGAAGGTGTGTCCTGGGAAATCGCGGCGCGTAGTGACGATAAAGCGCGACCAGGTCGATTCGGTGAGTTCGATGAAGTCGTTCGGATTGGCGCGGCGGTCTTCCATCCAGCGCTGATCGTCGACGGACGTGAGCTGGAAGCGCGGACCATCGGCTATACCTTCGACCTCGACCACCAGGCGACCGTAGCGATTGAGCTACGTCAGCGCTTCGAGCATGTTCTTGGAGGCGTAGCTCAAGAGGCCAACGACAGAGAATTTCCGCATATCGCTTCCGGCGCCGAATTCAAGCGCGAGCGCGGGATCGCCGCTTTCGTCTTTAGCGGCGCGCATGAGCGCGACGAAGTTTGCAAATGGCACGCGGTTGTCGGGATCGGTGAGCGCGTCCTCAGCAATACCGGCCCGCGCTAGCAGCGTGCGCGCATCGGCGCCTTTGCGTACGGCGAAATCGAGTAAAGATTTGGCATAGCCGGCGGAGACGGTCGCCTCAGGCATGGATGTTACGCTGGATCATGTTTTTGGTCCGCGGCGTCATGGGCGATATCGATAGTCAACGATAACGTATCGCAACTCGATAGCCTCATTCGGCATGCTGTGCACCTGGAGACGTGCGATGAGTGACGCGATTGCGGGCCCGTCGCCCCGGCGTGCGGCAGACGCCGCACTCAAAACTGGCGCAGCGCTTTGGTTTACGGTCGCCGCCGCCGGTCAGTGGCTGTTTGCCTACTACATCGCCTCGCAATATGGCGGCGTGCTCGTCGGCGACATGAGTTCACTCAGCGATCACATGCCGGTCGGGGCGGTCCCCGGCGACTTGGTCGGCAACGCTGCGCTGATCGTGCATCTTTTCATTGCGTTCACGATCACTGTCGGCGGGACCCTGCAGCTGATGCCGTTGGTGCGCAGTGCTGCGCCCGCGTTTCACCGCTGGAACGGGCGCATCTATGTGGTCACGGCCCTCGTCACCAGCATCGCTGCGCTTTACCTGACCTGGAGCCGCGACGGCATCGGCACCGTCGTCAGCGACGTCGCCATCACCATCAATGCGATGCTGATAATTGCTTTCGCGGCGCTCGCTTGGCGCGCGGCCTTGGCGCGCGACTTCGCTGCGCACAATCGCTGGGCGCTACGCCTGTTCCTGGTGGTGAGCGGCGTCTGGTTCATGCGCGTGATGTACGGATTTGTCATCATGCTGGCGCAGGGCGAGCCGCCGGGAGTGGGCAACAACATGGACGGCCCCCTGAATTATTTCATCAGCTTTGCCTGCTATCTGCTGCCGCTGGCGCTGGCGGAACTCTATTTCCTCGCCAAGCGCGGCGGCGCGGGCGCTAAGGCCGCGATGGCGGTTGTGCTCGTGCTTGCCGCAGGCGCGACTGGGCTAGGCGTTTTCGGGGCGACCATGGTCTTCTGGCTGCCGCGACTCTCCTGAGGAATGCATGGAACCTAGCGTGCTGTTTCACGGGCTGGCCGGCGCGCTCGGCCTCATCTCCGGCGCGGCGGCGCTGATTGCGCGCAAGGGCGAACGCCTCCATCGCGCGGCGGGGACGGCGTTCTTCTGGGTCATGCTCGCGACAGCGGCAAGCGGCGCCGCGCTGGGCGTGATGGGAGGCGAGCACGCCAACGCCATCGCTGGCGTGTTGACCATCTACTTCATCGCCACCTCATGGCTGACCGTGAAGCGCATCGAGCGGCAGACAGGCCTCTGGGAGATCGTCGCCATGATCTGCGCAGCGGCGGGATCGGCGGCGGCGTTCTATTTCGCCTACGATTCCGTGCAGAAGGGCACGGCGCTGCTCGGCGGCATCCCGTTCTTCACCTTCTCCGCGGTCGCGGCGCTCTGCGCTGCATTGGACTTGAGCGTAATCGTGCGGCGCGGCCTGACAGGGCGGCAGCGCATCGCCCGCCACCTCTGGCGCATGTGCCTGGGCTTCTTCATCGCCGTGGGCTCGTTCTTTCCGGGACAGCTTCAGCTCTTCCCGGACTATGTTCGCAGCGTCCAGCCAATGATCGTGCTGTTCATCCCAGCGTTCAGTGTCGTCGGCGTCATGCTGGCGTGGCTTGGAATTGTCTCGCTCACGCGCAAGTTCGCCTGAACAGCGATCCGGGCCCGCGTGCGCGGGCCCGGAGGCCGTTCGCTTATTTCTTGCGCGCGCCGCGCTTCTGCTTCGGCATCGCCACCACGGGCGCGACCGCTTCGCCGTACAGGGTCGGCCAAGGCGCGTCTTTGGACTCGATGGTCACCATCTCTCCAAAGCCATTGAAGCGGGTGCCCATCGCCGTGCCATATGCGCCCAGCGAGCCGATCTCGATGAGGTCGCCTTCGCGCACATCCGCCGGCAGCATGAACGGGCCGGCGGCCGCGTCCATCGAGTCGCAAGTGGGGCCGTACAGACGGAACGGCGCCAGATCGGCTTGGCTTGGCTCAGTCCGCAGCAGCTTTGCCGGGAACGCCCAGTTCAAATGGGTGGCGTCGAACAGAGTGCCGAAGGCGCCGTCGTTCAGATACAGCGCATCGCCCTTACGCAATTCAACGCGCGCCACGGTCGAGCCGGCCTCCGCCACCAAAGCGCGGCCGGGCTCGGCCCAGAGCTGCGCGTTCTGGGCGATGAGCATGTCTTCGAAGCCAGCCTTGATGGCGTCGATATATTCGAGCATCGGCGGCGGCGTCATGCCGGGATAGATCGCCGGACAGCCGCCGCCGACATCCACCATGTCG
>CAZNTI010000072.1:0-8178 GCA_964575885.1 uncultured Terricaulis sp. | reverse complement strand
CGCCATCGTCATGTCGGCGGTGTCTTCGGTGAGCACGCCGGGGGTGTTGGTGACGGTGATGCCGCGCTGCACCGCCGTCGCCACGTCGATGTTGTCGACGCCAGCGCCGAACTGGGCGATCAGCCGAAGGCGTTCGCCGGCGCGCGAGAGCACGCGTCCGTCGATGCGGTCGGTCACGGTCGGCACCAGCACGTCGGCGCGGGCCACGGCGGCGGCCAGCTGCTCGGCCGAGAACGGCGTGTCCTCGGCGTTCAAGTCCGAGTCGAACAATTCCCTCAGCCGCGTCTCGACCGGGTCGGGCAAGCGGCGGGTGACGATAACCTTCAGGCTCTTGGACGACATTCGACTTCCATAAACCACGCCGCGCGCGGCTCCAAGGCGCGCATTAAATCGCCCTTCACGCGCACGAGGGCATTATTTCGCATCCCTTCCAATAGAGAAGGCAAGGCAAAGGGTTGGTCAAATGCGCCGAGGGGTTTCCGCAGCGTTGCTGGCGGCGGCGCTGCTTTTTTGCGCCGCAGCGGCCGCCGATCCGGCGGCGCAGGGCGAGACCCGCTTCGTCAGCTTGAAGACCGAAGGCGCCAACGGCCGGCGCGGGCCCAGCCTCGAACACCGGATTGACTGGATTTACCTGCGCCGAGGCTTGCCGCTGGAGCTGATGGGAGAGAGCGGCCCCTGGCGGCGGGTGCGCGACCCCGACGGCGCCGAAGTCTGGATTCATACCCAGAACATCGAGGACCGCAGCACCGCCTACGTGCGCGAGCCGGCCACCTTGCGCCGCAGCGCCCGCGACGGCGCCTCCGCCATAGCCTATCTCGCCCCCGGCGTGGTCGGCGCAGTGACCGGCTGCCGGGGTGAGTGGCGACGGCTGGCGGTGGCGGGCCGGGTCGGCTGGGTGCGCACCGAAGCGCTCTGGGGCGCCGGCTGCGGCTGAAGCTTCGCCAAAAATACGTTCAGCCCGCCTGTTCGACGCCCTCGGCTCAAGCCTCGATCTCCTGCGCCAGCCGCCCAAAAACCGCCGCCTCGCTGGCCTCCTCCAGGGCCCCGCTCTCGACCTCAGCTTGTGTCCACATCCAGGAGCGGGCCGGATCGTCGCGCATCGCCCACGCCCCGAACTGACGCGCAGCGATCGGGCCGCTCACCAGCCGCCTGACCTCAAGGTGCCGGTCGTCCTGCGCGATCCGCGCGAACGCCGCCTCCACCGCGCCTTGCGGACCCTCGAGCAATTGCAGGTAAAGATCGGCCCGGCAGATCAGCGCGCCGGTGATGTCGTCGCGCACATTGCAGCGGCGCGCATCGCTCAGAATGCTGTTGAGCATGGCGTCATCGAAGCCAAACGGCCGCGAACTGTAGATGATCCGGTAAAGCTCCATGGCGTCGCTCCTTTGCCCCGCGCAATGGCGCCACGCGCGGCGGCGACGCCGAGCGCCGTTGTGACCGGAGGGGCGCAAACTTGCCCCCTCATGCGCGCGCCTGTAAGCCCGTAGCCCCTTACCCGCCAAGAGACCAGCATGGCCAGCGCGCCCAGCCGCCCCCCTTCGCTCTCGTACGACGACCTGATCGCTTCCGGCGAGGGCAAGCTCTACGGCCCCGAATACGCGCAGCTTCCGCTACCGCCGATGCTGATGTTCGACCGCATCGCCTCAATCACCGCCGACGGCGGCGAATTCGACAAGGGCAAGATTGTCGCTGAACTCGATGTCCGCCCGGACCTCTGGTTCTTTGACTGCCATTTTCGCGGCGACCCGGTGATGCCGGGCTGCCTTGGCCTCGACGCCATGTGGCAGCTGGTCGGCTTCTTCATGTGCTGGATGGGCGCACCGGGCAAAGGCCGCGCGCTCGGCGTCGGCGAGGTCGAGCTGCGCGGCCAGATCACGCCGGAAAACCGCCTGGTGCGCTACGAAATCGACCTCAAGAAGGTGTTCCTGCGCAGGGTCGCGCTCTGTATCGGCGATGGCCGCACCTTCGTGGACGATAAGCTTATATATACGGCCAAGGATCTGAAGGTCGGCCTGTTCAGCCCCGAACAGCTCGCCGCCGGCATGAAATAGCCGCCGCCACTAAGAAGGAGCGCCGCCATGCGCCGCGTCGTCGTCACCGGAATGGGCATCGTCTCTTCGATCGGCAAGGACGCCGACGAAGTGCTCGAGAGCCTGCGCAACGCCACTAGCGGCATCCGCGCAGCACCCGAATACGCCGAGAAAGGCATGCGCTGCCAGGTCCACGGCGAGCCGCAGGTGCGCCCCGAAGAGGTGGTCGACAAGCGGATAATGCGGTTCATGGGCGAAGGTTCAGGCTGGAACTACATCGCCATGCAGCAGGCGATCGCCGATTCAGGGCTGACCCAAGAGGAGGTCTCGAATCCGCGCACCGGCATCATCATGGGATCGGGCGGGCCATCCGCCGCCGCCATCGTCGCCGCCGCTGACGCGACGCGCGAAAAAGGCGCCAAGCGGGTGGGGCCGTTTGCGGTGCCGAAGGCGATGAGCTCGACCGCCAGCGCCACCCTGGCGACGCCGTTCGAGATCAAGGGCGTGAATTACTCGATCAGCTCAGCCTGCGCGACCAGCGCGCACTGCATTGGCAATTCCTACGAACACATCCGCGACGGGAAGCAGGACATCATGTTCGCCGGCGGCAGCGAAGAGCTCGACTGGACGCTCTCGGTGCTGTTTGACGCCATGGGCGCCATGAGCAGCAAGTATAACGAAACGCCCGCGCGCGCCTCGCGCGCGTTCGACAAGAACCGCGACGGCTTCGTTATCGCCGGCGGGGCCGGCGTGCTGGTGCTGGAAGAGTATCAGCGGGCCAAGAGGCGCGGCGCCAAGATTTACGGCGAAGTCGCCGGCTACGGCGCCACCAGCGACGGACACGACATGGTCGCGCCCTCCGGCGAGGGTGCGGCGCGCTGCATGCAAATGGCCATGCGCTATCTCGATCGCCCGGTCGATTACATCAACCCGCACGCCACCTCCACTCCGGTCGGCGATCTCAAGGAGATGGAAGCGGTGCGCGCGGTTTGGGGCGACAAGATCCCGCCGATCAGCGCTACAAAATCGCTGACCGGGCACTCGCTCGGCGCCGCAGGCGTGCAAGAGGCGATCTATTCGCTGCTGATGATGCAGCACGGCTTCATCTGCGAAAGCGCTCACATCGAGGAACTCGACCCGGCTTTCGAGGGCTTGCCGATCGTGCGCGAGCGGCGCGAAAAGGCGCTTAATTGCGTGCTGTCGAACTCGTTCGGCTTCGGCGGCACCAACGCCACTTTGGCGTTCACCAAGCTCGCCGCCTAGGCCCAGATTCAGCGCTTGCGGCCGAAGGATTGCGGGCGAGGCGCTCGCGTATTTGCTGTTGAGGGCTCGGCAGGCTTGTGCGCCTGAACACCGGTCAACGCGCGGCGAGCGGCTTCGCCCTGCTGATGGCCGCTTTTGAAAGACGCGAACAGCGCCTGCCGCAGCGGGCTTACAGCCAACATGATCACCAGCGCCAAGCCCAATCCGATCGGCAGCGCGTAGGTCTGCAGAAGTTCCGGCGTCACGCCGCGGCCTCGAGCTCGTGGATCGCCGCGAGCAGCGCTTCTTCGTTAGCGGTGCGCTTGCCGTCAGCCTTGGTCATGCCCACCGCCCAGGCGATTTCGGCCAGAGTGAGCTTTTCGTCGGCGGCGGCGGCCGCGTTCATGTCCTCGTAGCGCGCCTCAAGGCGCTTCAGGTGGCTGTCCTGCCGGACCTTGCCCCAGAAGCCCCGGAAGCCGCCCTCGAACATGGCGCCCAGCGAGCTGCCCGGCGCGCCTTGCGGACGCGCCAGCCATGCCTGGCGCGCCAGCATGCCTTGCTGCTCAAGCAGTTCCGGCGCCCGTCGGCCCATGAGATGGTTGAGCACGGCTTTCACAAACAGATCCTGCCAAGCGGCGGCGTTGGCGAAGCCGTCGCTTTGCGCATCGAGGTGGAACAGCCAGCGCGCCTCATCCTCGGTAACCGACGTGGCGCCGTCGCCGGCAGCGGCATAGAGCGCGCGGCGCACCAGTTCGACCTCCGCCTCGCCGACCGGCTTGTCGGCCAACAGCGCCGCGATGCGCGCGCGTGCGAATGCAGCGAGGCTGTCGGGCGCGCTTTCGCTGCGCTCCATCATCTTCAGCAGCGCCTCGACTTCGGTCGCGCGCCCACCTTCTTGGCCGAAGCGCCCCTCCAGCCACGTCACCGTCGCTGCGTCGACGTGACCCGGATAAGGACCCGACTGCATGACATGATCGACCAGAGCCTCGACGAAAGCCTCCGCCCACGCCTCATCGGTGTTTGCGACGCGCGCTTCCAGTGCGATCAGGACTTCGGCTTCGTCGCGCGAAACGACGCCATCGGGAAACACCGACTTGCGCAGCTCCAAGGCTTCTTCAGCAGAGATGCGCCCATCGGCGCTCAGCTTTTCAGTAACGGCCTGCAGGGCAAGGTTGCGCATCTTCGGCTCCGGAAAAACGAGCCGAAATTATCAAACACTTGTTAACGGCGCGCGAAGCCGCGCGGTAAAGGCGCGCTTAAGCCGCCGGGCGAAGCCCTGCGACTTAAGCCGTGCGCCATGCTTTTAGTTGGTTGCGCGTTCGACTTCGTCGGAGGCCGCCTCAGCAGTGCGCTGCGCCTGCTGTTCCAGCTGCGCAACGCCTTGATCGGCCTCGATGCCGGCTTGTTCAAACGAGCCCTGCTGCGCGACATAGATGCCGCCGGCGACGATCGCCGCCAACATCACCACAAACAGGAACGGCGCAAATCCCGCGCCTCTGCGCTTGATCTCGACGCGCTCCTCGACCACACGGCCGTTTTCGTCTCGCTCGATTTGTGTTTCGCGAATTCTCGCCACGATTCTACTCCTTCGGGTGGAGCGGAAAAAACGCGGCGCTCGCCGCTACGGTTCCGAACCGGCGTTCACGTTCTCTCGATCTGCGCGGCGGCCTGATCCAAAGCGGCGGCAATGGCTTGCGCCTGCTCTTGGCTCAAATCGCGGTCGAGCCTCAGCCTGAGCGCGTAGCGCAAGTTCTCCCAGGCGCGCATGACTTGCGGCGATCTGGCGCCGGACGCGCTTTCCTTTACCTGCGCCAGGCGTGCGAGCACCTGGTCGGTGTGGGCGCGCTTGCCGGCGAGCTCTTCGCGCCCGGTATCGGTCAGTGCGTACTGCTTTTTCGCGCCATCGGAGGCCTCGATCCGCGCCAGTCCCATTTCCTCGAGCATGGTGAGCAGCGGGTAAATGACGCCAGGGCTCGGCGCGTAGACGCCGCCCGACAGAGACTCGATCTCCTTGATCAGTTCGTAGCCATGCCGCGGCTGATCGCCCAGCAGCGCCAAGACCACCAGGCGCAGGTCTCCCTGCTCGAACATGCGCGCGCCGCCGCCATGGCGTCTGCTCCAACGGCCAGCCCCCCACTCGGCCTGCTCGCCCCACCCGTGGCGTCCGCCGCGCATGCAGCGCCGACGCGCTTTCCTGTGAAACATGAATATTCTCCAACATACCTAAGATATATTTGTAGATATATCGCAGATAGGTAGGCGTCAAGAGCCCAGCGCTTGACCTGAGGCGTCGGCGGCTGGCAGGTCGCATCACCGAAAACCGACCACAAGGAGCCGCAGATGGCCGATGAATGGGCGTTGCCGAAGGGCGAACTGATGGCCGGCAAGCGCGGGCTGGTGATGGGGGTCGCGAACGACCATTCGATCGCCTGGGGCATAGCCAAACAGCTGGCGCTGCAGGGCGCGGAGTTGGCGCTCACCTATCAGGGCGAGGCGCTGGAGAAGCGGGTGCGGCCGCTCGCGGACTCGATCGGGGTAAAGCTCATGGTGCCGGCCGACGTCACCGATGACGCCTCGATGGACGCCGCCTTCGCTCAGATCGCGGCGCACTGGGGCCGGCTCGACTTTCTGGTCCACGCCATCGCCTTCGCCGACAAGGCCTCGCTCAAGGGCTCATTCGTTGAGAACACGACGCGCCAGGGCTTCGCCATGGCGATGGACATTTCAGCGTTCTCGTTCGTGGACGCCTGCCGGCGGGCTGCGCCCCTGATGGCGAACGGCGGCTCGATCATCACCCTGACCTATCAGGGCAGCGAGCGCGTGGTGCCCAACTATAACATGATGGGTGTGGCCAAGGCCGCGCTCGAAGCCGCCACCCGCTACATCGCGCGCGACCTGGGCCCCAAGGGCATTCGCGTGAACGCGGTGAGCCCCGGGCCGATGCGCACGCTGGCGATGGCCGGCATTTCCGGCGGCAAGCAGCTCATGAGCGCGGCGCGCGACTGGAGCCTCTTGAAAGAGGACACCAGCATGGAGGGCGTCGCCGGCTGCGCGCTGTGGCTGTTGTCCGATCTTGGCCGCTCGGTTGCAGGCGAATGCATCCATGTCGATGGCGGCTTCCACGTGGTGGGCGTGCCCGATGGGGTGGAGCCGTAAGCGCGCTTTACTCGCCCGCTTCCTCCGCGTCCCCGGCGCCGGCCTGCGCATCACGCAGGATCGCTTCCGCCTGGAGCAGATCCTCCGAGCGCACCATCAGCCGCCAGCCCGATTCCATCATCGAGGGGTCGAACTCGGCCATCAGCACGTTGAAGTCGGGCATGAACGACTCGACGCCTTCGCTGGAAAGCAGCGATTGCGCGATCAGCGCCTCCGGGCGCGAGGCGAAGCGGGCGAGGATGACGAGCGCGGACATGGGATCAGCTTAACGGCAAGAGCGTCAAAAAATGGACCGCCCAATGTCGGACGGCGCAAGCCGGCGGACCCAGGCGTTTCAGCGCCCCGTCGTTTGCTTAAGGAACACACAGGGCGTCGCCGCCCGGAAGCGCCACGCGCAGG
Organism: uncultured Terricaulis sp.; assembly: GCA_964575885.1. Lineage (GTDB taxonomy): Bacteria > Pseudomonadota > Alphaproteobacteria > Caulobacterales > Aquidulcibacteraceae > Vitreimonas. The sequence goes on along the minus strand of CAZNTI010000072.1, from coordinate 1,351 downwards.
AGCTTTGCCTCCGCGCCGCCGCCTTCGATCAGGCCGCCCGTCGTCAGCGCGTAAAGCGCCGCGCCATCAGGCGTAAGCGCCACTGCCGTCGAGCCGTCCGCGCCTTCGGGCAGCACTGTGCTGACGGCGTTGTCGCCGGGCGCGATGCGCAGCAACATGGCGCGGTGCGTCGCCAGATAGATGGCGCCATCGGCAGCGACGGCGAAATCATCGATAGCGCCAGGCTCGGCGATGGTTTCAACCGGGCCTGCGGGGCGCAGATCATCGCCTAGCGCCACGCGCAGCAGCGCACCGCGTTGCGAGTTGGAAATCAGCACGGCGCCATCGATTACTTCAACGCCGTTGGCGCCGGGGCGCTGGTCCTGCCCGGTTGCATCGGGGGCGAGTTCAGGACTCTCAAGCCAGACCGACAGCGCGCGCGTGACTGGATCGAAGCGCCAGATCCGCCCAGCGATGGAATCGGCGATCAGAAAGGCGCCATCGGGAAGCGCGCCGATGCCGTTCAGAAACAGCGCCTCGGGGGCTGGCACACGCGCCGTCTCGCGGCCCTCTGCATCGAGCAGCAGCACCACATTCGTTTGCGTGAATCCCGGCCCCGACGTGAACGGCGCGCCGTGAGCGGTAACGATGTACCCGCCAGGGAAAGGGGCGATGGCCACCGGATGCGCGTCGGTCGACGCAAACGACGTGGCTTCAGCGCCCGGCTGATAGGCGTCGATGGCGCGCCCTAAATAGCGCGTGAACAACACGCGTCCTGAAGGCTCGACGATCAGGTTTTCGAGGAATTCGCCGTTCGGATAGGCGGCGAGCGTCTCTGCCGTCGCGCACGACGTCGGCGGGGGACTTGCGGTGCAGGCGGTCAGCGCCACGAACGCAAGAACGATTGCAATAAAGCGCACGCAGCCCCCTGTGACTTGACCATGCCGTCAGCGCGGTTCGTTGTCCAGGGCGGCGCGCCCATCACGCATCGACGCTTTGCAGACGCCGCTTGCGAACGCCCCAACTTTTCGATGACGCACACGAAAAAGCCCGCCTCTTGCGAGGCGGGCTTTCCGTTTTCAGCGCGGCGCGTGCTTCGAGTTAGTCTCCGGAAGCCTCGCGGCGCGGGCGGTCACGGCCGCCGCCGCGGCGCGGGCGGTCGCCGCGATCGCCGCGATCGCCGCGCGGCCCATGATCTTCGGCCTCTTCGCCCAGTTCGGCGGAGAGATCAGCGCCGGTTTCCTGGTCGACGACCTTCATCGACAGCCGCACTTTGCCGCGATCGTCGAAGCCCAGGAGCTTCACCTTCACGGTGTCGCCTTCCTTGACCACGTCACCGGGCTTTTCCACCCGCTGACGCGCCAGCTGCGAC
>CAZNTI010000071.1:0-8196 GCA_964575885.1 uncultured Terricaulis sp. | reverse complement strand
GGCCCAGGAACTGGAGCGCAAAGCAGACGGCGTAAAACAGCGTCGGCTGCTCCATCAGGTGGGTGTAGTTGGCCGCGACGTTCGACGCCGACGCCGGCAGCGCCTCCATCTGCGCCTTGGTGGCGGTGTTCGGATTGATCTTGGCTCTCTGCATCGCCGGGATGCGGGTGGCGTAGAGCCAGATCAGCATGATGAAGGACCAGGCCAGCAGCGCAACGACTGGCGCGATCATTCCGTGTTCGTACATTCCTGGGCCCTCCCTAGACCGGCGCGCATCATCGGCGCGCCACGCCGGCGCTGGCAAGGGGCTTGGCGGGCGAAGCGGCTTGGCGGCGGCGCCCGGGCTCTTTAGTTTCCGCCCAACGCGAGGGATCACATGAGCCGAAACACCGACGACCGCGGCGCACGAGCGCCATTCCTGGAGCGCGCGCTGGAAGGCGTCATTTATTCGAGCCGCTGGCTGCTGGCGCCGGTCTATCTGGGGCTGATCTCGGCGCTGCTGATCCTGATCGTGACATTTTTCCGCGAGCTTTACCGGCACGTGCCGCTGGTGCTGAGCATGGACGAAACCGCGATCATTCTGCTGGTGCTCACCCTGGTGGACCTGTCGCTGGCCGGCAACCTGGTGCTCATCATCCTGTTCACAGGCTATGAGAGCTTCGTCTCCAAGATCGACGCCGCCCACAGTGACCGCGATCGGCCCGATTGGATGGGCACGCTCGATTTCTCGGGGCTGAAGATCAAGTTGATCGCTTCGATCGTGGCCATCTCGGGCATCCACCTGCTCAAAATCTTCATGAACCTCGCGAACTACACAGAGATGCAATTGCGCTGGTACACGATCATCCATCTCACCTTCATCGTCTCGGGCGTTGCCGTGGCGGCGATGGATTGGATGGAGGAAAAGGCGCACGAGGTCGCCCGCCGTCAGCACTGACCCAGCGCAGCGCCGGCTGCGACGTTCTTGAAGCCGAAGCGAGATCGGCGCATGCTCCCCGCGCTGCGCTGCGGCGCTCTCGTGCCGGGAGGACAATCCATGCGCATTGGATTTCAGTGCATCGCCGCCCTCTTGTGCGTGTTTGCAGCTGGAACGTCGTTCGCACAGGAAACGCGTCCGGGCCGCTCCATGCCGGGCGACGCAGGCGCCGATGGCCGCCCGCCGTTTCTCGAACCATGGGTTGAGATCGTCGATGGTCGCGATGGCGGCGCCGCCGCCTGGGACGAGCGCGCCGGCCTGCCGGACTGGGACGGCGCCAACACCGCCTATGGACTGGTGCTGCGGCCCGGGCGGCGCGGCGGGGTGGGCGCAATTGTGCGCGGCGTCGAAGGCGCGCGCCTGGATCGCACCATCAGCTTCGACTATCGCAATGACGGCGCCTGCACGGAAACCTCGCCGACCATCGTCGTCACCTTCGCTGACCGGCGCCGCCAGAGCTTTGCCTGCGCCAGCGGGCGGCGCACACCGGCCGTCGCCGATCCCGAAAACTGGACCACGGTCACGTTCGCGCCGCCACGGCTCGGCGGCGTCGTTCCACCGATCAGCGATATCCGCATCGTGTTCAACGAACGGCGAAGCACGGTGGTGGTCGACAATTTCCGCCTCATCACCTTCGTGATCGGCTGGCCGGGTCTCTCGGTTTATGTCGCCGACACCGGCAACCATCGCATCGCCCGCATCGACAACTGGACAGCGTCAGGCTGGGTCGCGAAGTGGACGACCTTCGGCGCGCAGGGTGCTGGCGTTGGGCAATTCGAGAGCCCCAGCGACGTCTATGTCGACCGCTTGGGTCGCATTTACGTTGCCGACACCGGCAACAACCGCATCGTGCGCATGGACGACATGAGCGGGCGCGGCTGGGTGACGCTCGGGGCCGGCGGCTGCGGCGATGGTCCCCTGCAATTCTGCAAACCGCGCAGCGTTTCGGTGTTGGGGACGGGACAGATTTATATCACCGCGGAATTGTGCTGGAGCTGCTGGGCGTGGGTTGGCGGTCCGGCGGTGGAGCGGGTCATCCGCGTCGACGACATGACTGGCGCCAACTGGACGCAGATCGGCAGCCACGGCGCCGGCGTCGGTCAATTCCATACGCTGACCGGAGGGCGCTATGACGGCGCCTATCGCTTCTTTGTTCATGATCTATTCAATTATCGCGTGGTGCGCATGGACGACATCTCGGGGCTCAATTGGGCCGAGTTGGACTTGCGCCAGACCTGCGTCAGCAACGTTCAACCGGGCGCGCTCGCGCTCGACCAAGCGGGCCGCATTTACCTCGGAGGAAACGGCCTGTTTCGGCTGAACGACATCAGCGGCGGCGGGTGCGTACGGGCCCCGCCCATCTACGACAGCCAACGTCAGACGCACGAGTGGTTCGCCGACGGCATCGCCATCGACTCCGCCTATCGCATCTACACCACCGACGGCCACGCCTTCGGCGCGAGCCGCATCCGGCGCATGAACGACATGAACGGCAACGGCTGGATCACGCTCGGCCGTCGCGGCGGCGGCGTGCTTGAGTTCGAGTTTCCGCAGGGGATTTTCGTAGAAGGACGCGAGCCCGCCCCCTACGGCGGCCCCTAGCGCGGGTTGGCGATTGAAGCGCCAAGCTGCGCGCGCAAGCGCCAACGGCCAAGGCGTTAGCCGTAGGTCCAAGGGTCTATTTGCACGAGGCTTGACGCCAACACATCGCTAAGCGTGATCGCATCGCCGTTCGAGAAAGTGAACACGGTGTCGGCGCCCACCTGAGCAATGCTCCAGCTCACGCCGGCAGAACCGTAGGCCGAGAGATCCAGCCGATCCTCCACGCCTCCGGCGACAAAATCGTCGATGACGTCATCGCCGGCGCCGGGCCCGAAGACGAACGTGTCGTCGCCGGCGGCGCCGGTCAGCACGTTGTCCGCGGCGTTGCCGGTTATCCGGTTGGCGAGGTCGTTGCCCGTAGCACTCACCGCCCCGCCGAGCAGAACGAGGTTCTCCACGTTGGCGGAGAGCGTGGCGCTCACCCAGGAATAGACGGTGTCCGCGCCCTGCCCTGCAAGCTCCGTAACCACGTCGCTGACATTCTCCAGATAGTAAATGTCGTTGCCTAGCCCGCCGCTCATGATGTCGGCGCCCGCGCCCCCGTAGAGCGTGTCATTGCCCAGCCCCCCGATCAGCGTGTCGGCGCCGTCCAGACCGAAGAGATTGTTGTTGGCGTCATTGCCAGTGATGACGTTGCCCTGGCTGTTGCCGACGCCGTCGGTGATCGCGCCCAGCAGCACCAAATTCTCAACGTGGGCCCCAAGCGTGAAGCTGACCCACGCAAAAGCGGTGTCGACGCCCTCGCCGGCGAGTTCGGTTATCACGTCATCGGCCTGGTTGACGTAAAGGCTGTCATTGCCGGCGCCGCCAATCAATACGTCCTGCCCAAGCCCCCCATAGAGGGTGTCGTTTCCGACGCCGCCAACCAGCGTGTCGGCGCCGCCAAGACCATACAGAACGTTGTTGGCAGCGTTTGCAGTGATGATATTGCTCAGTTGGTTGCCTACGCCGTCCGTCACCGAGCCAAGCAGCGTAAGGTTCTCGACATTGGCGGCGAGTGTATAGCTCAGCCACGCGTTTACGGTATCAACGCCTTCGCCTTGCGCTTCCGAAACCGAGTCGCCAGCGTCATTGACGTAATAAACGTCATTGCCGAGGCCGCCGCCCATGGAATCGTCGCCGGCCTGGCCATAAAGGGTGTCGTTGCCGGCGCCTCCCACAATCGTGTCGGCGCCGCTGCCCCCAAAAATTATATTTGCTCCAGCGTTGCCGATCAGGACATCGTCGTGGCTTGAGCCAATCAAGTTCTCGACACCGCTTATGGTGTCGTAGCCCTGCGTGCCGGTGTCCTGCGAGGTCGTGATTGACAGATCAACGACCACCGTTCCAGAGGCTGTCGCATACGATGCCGCGTCGATGCCGGCCCCGCCTACGATGACGTCATTGCCCGTGCCGCCCTGAAGAACATCGTCGCCATCACCGCCGTCGAGCAGATCGTCGTCGCCACCGCCCTCAACGACATCGTTGCCGGCCTCCCCGTAGAGAAAATCGCCGCCGATGCCGCCGCGGACGATGTCGTCGCCGGAGCCGCCACTCGCCGTATCGTTACCGTCGCCGCCTGAGATGTCATCATTGCCGGCATCGCCGAACAGCGTGTCGATGTCAGCGCCGCCGCTGATCACATCGTTCTGATTGCCGCCGCGGATGGTGTCTTCGCCCAAGCCGCCAATCAGCTGGTCAGCGCCGTCACCACCGGCGATGGTGTCGCCGTCGCCGCCGCCATCGATGATGTCGTCGCCGGCATTGCCTTGAATATCGTCCTGGCCAAGACCGCCGAAGATCGTGTCGACGCCCGCGCCGCCGCGGATGACATCGTCATCGCCGCCGCCGTCGATCAGATCATTGCCATCGCCGCCTTCGATCGTGTCGGCGCCAAGGCCGCCATACAATTGGTCGGCGCCGAGCTCGCCATAGATCACATCGACGCCTTCGCCGCCCAAAGCGGTGTCGTCGCCGTCGCCGCCCCAAAGGATGTCATTGCCCAGGTAGCCGTCCAGCAGATCGTTGCCGGCGCCCCCGAAAAGCGTGTCGTCGTCTTCGTTGCCGAAGAGCTGATCATCGCCACCAAGACCGTAGATGACGTCGTTGCCCTTCAGCGCGTCGATGATGTCATTGCCTTCGGAACCGACGATGGTGTCGGGATCGTTGGTGGGAAAACTCGGCATGATACGCGCTCCTGGGCGTGTGACGTTGAGATAACGTCGCGCGGACGCCGTCTATTCCCGCCATGCGTCGATGTTCTTGAACGCCCGCCCGCGCCGTGTCTTTCTTGGGCGCCCGCCCGCGCCGTTCTATGGCGTCGGGCGCTCACATCCGCTCAGGGACGGCGATGCCCAGCAGGTCGAGCGTTTGCGTGAGCTGGCGCAAGGTCGCGCCAGCCAGCGCCAGCCGCGAGGCGCGCACCGCGCCGGTTTCCTGCAGGATCGGGCAGTTCGCGTAGAAGCCCGAGAAAGCCTGCGCGAGCGTGTAGGCGTGCTCGGCCAGAAAGTGCGGCGCCCGCTTTTCATAGGCGAGCGTCAGCGCATGGTCGAAGCCGTCAAGCGCCAGCGCCAAAGCGCGCTCGGCGTCATGGACGATGGCGATGTTTGCCTCCCCTCCCCCAATGGCGAGAGAGAGTGAATCCGCCTTGCGCAGCACACTTTTGATGCGCACCGCCTGGTACAGCAGGTACGGCCCGGTCTTGCCTTCAAAGCTCATGAAGCGATCGAGATCGAACACATACGAGGTGCCGCGGAAGTTGGACAGATCGGCGAACTTGATCGCCGCGATCGCCACTTTGTGGGCGACGTCCTCGAACTCCTCTTTCGAGAAATCCGCGCCGATCTCGTTCTCGCGCAGCCGCTCGCGCGCCTTTTCGGTCGCCTGCCCGATCAAATCGTTGAGCTTCAAGACCCCCCCGGCGCGGGTCTTGAAGGGCTTGCCGTCGGTCCCGTTCATGGTGCCGAAGCCGATATGCTCCAGCTGCTCGCGGGCGATGTAGCCGGCGCGCGCGGCGGCGCGGTACACCTGTTCGAAGTGATCGGCCTGACGCTGATCGACCACATAGAGAATGAGATCGGGCTGGTGGTCGCGCACACGCTGGACGATGGTGGCCAGATCGGTCGTGCCGTACATGGCCGAGCCTTCCGATGACACCACCAGCAGCGGATCGGGGCTTTCGACCTCGACCACCGTGCCGTCGTCGAGCTTCTTCTTTTTCGTCTCGCCCGGCCCCGCCACGCGCACGATGCGCGCGCCCTGGTCGTCTTCGAGCAGGCCTTTGGCCTCAAGATCCTTGACCATGTCCGGGATCAGCGCGTCGGCGTCGCTTTCGCCCAGCCACAGATCGAAATCGACGCCAAGCGCGGCGAAGTCGCGCTTCTGCGCGGCCATCGACACGTCGTGCATCGCCTTCCAGATGCTGCGATGGGGCTCGGCCCCCGCTTGCAGCGCCGCCGTCGCCTTGCGCGCGCGATCGCGGAAGCCTGCATCCTCGCGCGCCTTGGCGGCGGCGGCGGGATAGGCGGTCTCCAGATGCTCAAGCGTGAGCGCGACGAGTTTGGCGTCGAGCCGCGCGGCGTCGTCCAGGCCGCCCAATTCGTCCTCGATGGCGCAGATCATCAGCCCCATCTGGAAGCCCCAATCGCCGAAATGCGCGTCGCCCCAGACCGCGTCGCCGCGGAAACGGAAGATGCGCTTGATGCTCTCGCCGATGATCGAGGCGCGCAGATGCCCGACATGCATGCCCTTGGCGACGTTGGGCCCGCCATAATCGACGATGACCCGCCGCGGCGGCGCAGCCAGGCGCGCGCCGGTGCGGGGATCCTCGGCGATGATTTGCGCACGCGCGCTCAACGCGCCCGCGGTGACCGTGAAATTGAGAAAGCCAGGCCCCGCGATGGTCGGCGGCGCAGCCAGATCGGTGGCGGCCCAGGCGCCCGCCACAGCCTGGGCGATCTCAAGCGGCTTTTTGCCGGCGGACTTGGCGGCTGCAAGCGCGCCGTTGCACTGGAACTCGCCCAGGTCCGGACGGTCCGAGCGGCGCACCTCGGCGTGCTTGGGATCGAGGCCAAGCGTCGCGAACACGTCGGCGTTCGCCGCTGTCAGGGCGCTGCTTAAGTCTGTCATGGCCGCCGCACTTGGCGCTGACGGAGGCTTGCGTCAAGCGGCGCGGGTCAGTTCTGACCGCCGGCGTTGTCGGCGGCGTCGATGCGGAAGCGGCGGCCGTCGCGGTTGAATTGGAGCTGCTCGGGCGTCAGTTCGAAACCGACCAGGATCTCGAAGTTCTCGCCCGAAATCTCGCCGTTGGCGCGCGGAATCACGATCTGCTCGATGCGCTCGGTGCGCGTCACCGTCACCGCGTCGCCCGGGAAGCGCACGTCGATGTCGAAATATTGCTTGGCGATCGGGGCGATGCCGCGCCGCGTCACCGCCACCCAGTAGCGATACGAGCGCTCGTCGTCGGACGCCGCCGGACCGCGCCCGAAGGCCATGTCGACCTCGATGCTCATCGTGATCGGGTCTTCCTCGATGTAGCGGCAGAGCCCGCGCACGCCCTGCATCTCACCGGTGAACTGGATGTTGGAGTAACGCTGGTTGCCGGCGCCGGCGAACTCGACCATGCGCGAATTGTCGTAGAGCACGCCCATCAGCGGGCACGGGCCTACGTTCGGGCGCGGGTCGTTGCCGATCACGCGGTCGAGCCAGCTGGGCTCTCGCTGCTCCTGGGCCTCCGGCGCCACCCCGCCCGGCAGCTCAACCACCCGCTCGGGTCTGGTGGCGCAGCCGGCGGTTGCGGCCACGGCGAAAGACACCAAGATTACGGCCGGTAGCTTCATCATGACCTCGCGCGCCGCCCAAAGAGGCCCTGCGGCGGCGGCCGCAGGTCACACCCCCGCCACAAGGCAAATGGCGACGGGCCGTGATAGCTTCGCCGCCGTCGCGCGGCAACAAGGGCCGGCGCCTGGAGCGGAAAGTTGGCGCAAGACCCCATGGACCGGCAGCAAATTCCCCGAATTTCAATCCTTCTGGCAGCGCCGCGCGGGTTTTGCGCCGGGGTGGACCGCGCCATCCAGATCGTCGAGCAGGCGATTCGCAAATGGGGGCCGCCGGTCTATGTCCGCCACGAGATCGTCCACAACGCCCACGTGGTGGAGCGGCTGGAGCGGCTGGGCGCGGTGTTTGTCGAGGAACTCGACGAATGCCCCGCCGACCGGCCGGTGATCTTCTCCGCCCATGGCGTCCCCAAAGCGGTTCCGGCGCAGGCGCGCGCACGCGAGATGATCTTCGTCGACGCCACCTGCCCGCTCGTCTCCAAGGTGCACGTGGAGGCCGAGCGCCACTTCGAGGAGGGGCGCGAGATCGTGCTGATCGGCCATGCCGGCCATCCCGAAGTCATCGGCACCATGGGGCAGCTGCCCGAAGGCGCCATCGCGCTGATCGAGACCGCCGCCGACGCCGAAGCTTTCCAGCCCCGCGATCCCGCCAAACTTTCGTTCGTCACCCAGACGACGCTGTCGGTCGACGACACAGCCGAGATCGTCGCGGTGCTGCAGCGGCGCTTTCCAGAGATCGCCGCGCCGCACAAGGAAGACATCTGCTACGCCACCACCAACCGCCAGGCCGCGGTGAAGGCGATC
>CAZNTI010000070.1:0-8199 GCA_964575885.1 uncultured Terricaulis sp. | reverse complement strand
GCGACAGCGGCGGCGCCAACCCGGTGCGCGCGGCGGCAACGCAGGGCGCCCGGCCCCTGCGCCAGCGCTACGGTATCGTTGCGCCAACCGACATCTACCCGCTTTACGAAAACGCCTGCCGCGCTGCTTGGGGCCAGACGCTCGCCGAAGCGCAGGCCGAAACGGCTGAAATCTGGTCTCGGTTTTCCGAGGTTGCGGCCCGCAGCGCAGGCGCCTGGCTGCAGACCCCAAAGTCGCCAGAGCAAATTTCGGCGCCCAGCGCCGACAATCGCCCGATCGCGTTTCCCTACACCAAGCTGATGGTCGCCAATGCGTCCGTGAACCAAGGGGCCGGTTTCATTGTCACCAGCCTGGCGAGGGCAAGAGCGATGGGCGCGCCAGAATCGCAACTGCTTTACGTGGGACGCGGCGCCGCAGCGCGCGAATTGGGCGATGTGCTGGCGCGCGACCGTTACGACCGCTCGCTTAGTTTGGAGGCGACGCTGCACGGCGTGCTGGCGTTCAATGGCCTCGGCCCCGAACAGCTGGAGGCGGTGGAACTCTATTCCTGCTTTCCATGTATTCCCAAGCTCGCGCGCCGGGCGCTCGGATGGCCGCTGGCAAAGCCCATGACGGTGTTCGGCGGCTTGACCTTTGGCGGCGGTCCGGTCGGCAACTACATGAGCCACGCGGTGGCGTCGATGACCGAGACGCTGCGTTCCGGCGCAGGGCACGGGCTTTTGTTCGCCAATGGCGGCTTTGCCACAACCAACCACGCCATCGTGGTTTCCCGCGATCCCGCGCTCGCGCGTCGAGCGCCGCATGATTTCAGTGTGCAAACGCAAGCCGAGCAAGGCCGCGGTGTCTCACCGACGCTGCTCGACGACTATCAGGGGCTCAGCAGCCTTGAGACATACACCATATTCTACAAGCGCGATGGCGAGCCCGATTTCGGTGTCGCGCTCGCCCGCACGCCCGCGGGCGCGCGCACGCTTGCACGGATCGACGTGACCGACCTGGACACAATGGCGCTGCTCACCGGCGGCGCTAACGAACCCATCGGCGCCAGAGGCACTGTCGCTGCCGGCGAAGACGGCCTTCTGCGCTGGCGGACATAAGTCGTCAAAGCGTGCCGCGAAGTCTCGACCCGAAGCCTAAGCTATGCAATATTGCAAAGCCCAGAGTCGCCGATGTGGCGGCGTCTGGCCGGGCTCAAGGCCATGGACTGGGACAAGCTCAAAACGTTCCACTTCGCCGCCGAAACCGGCAGCTTAACCGCCGCCGCCGAGAAGCTCGGCGTGAGCCAATCGTCAGTCAGCCGGCAGATTGCAGCGCTCGAAAACGACATGGGCGTGCCGCTGTTCCAGCGCCACGCGCGCGGCTTGCTGCTGACCGGACCTGGCATGGCACTGCGCGAGTTCACCCGCGAAATGGCCGGCGCGGCGGTGATTGCCGAATCCACGCTTAAGGACGCGCGCGAAAAGGTCATCGGCGATCTGAAGGTCACCGCGCCGGTGGCGTTCGGCGCCACTTGGCTGGCGCCGCGAGTGGTGCATTTCGCCGACTCCTACCCTGAAACGCGTGTGCAATTGTTGCTGGATGATCGCGAGTTCGATCTGCTCAAGCTCGAGGCCGAGTGCGCCATCCGCCTGTGGGCGGCGACGCATGCCGACCTCATTCAGCGCAAGCTGCTTGAAGTTCACGTGAGCCTGTACGCGTCCGCCGAATATCTGAAGCGCCACGGCGCGCCGAAGACCGTCGATGAACTCGATCGCCATCGTATCATCGCCTACAGATCAAGCGTGCCGACCCCGATGCGCGAGTTGGATTGGGCCCAGCGTGCAGGCCGCGAAGACAATAAACCCCGCGCGCCGCTGCTCGAGATCAACAACGTTTACGGCATGTTGCGCGCCGTGGAGTCCGGGTTCGGCATCGCCAGTGTCCCCGATTACATGGCGCGGGAGAGCCAGAACCTGGTGAAAGTGCTTCCCGACTTGCCGGGTCCTTCGTTCGAGGTCTACTTCATCTACCCAAGCGACCTGAAACGCTCGAAACGCATCGCCGCGTTCCGGCAGTTCCTGATCGATCAGTCGGCAGGCTGGCAGGCCTGACCTCAGAGCTGACGATAGTCACGCACCGCGAAAGTATCGCATTGGCGCGCATCGCCGCTATCGAAGCCGCGGCGGAACCAGCGCATGCGTTGGGCGCTGGTGCCGTGGGTGAATTGGGCGGGGTCGATCGTGCCCTGACTCTGTCGTTGCAGCGTATCGTCGCCGATCGAGTGCGCGGCGTTCAGGGCCTCGCGCAGATCGGCTTCGTCGATCGCCAGCGACGCTTGCGCGGTGTGGCCCCACACCCCCGCGAAGCAATCGGCCTGCAGCTCGACACGCACGGAGGTCTGGTTCTGGCCTTCGCCCGCCACTTGCTGCTGGGTGGCCCCGATCAGGTTCTGCACATGGTGGCCGACCTCATGTGCGATGACGTACGCCTGAGCGAAATCACCTGGCGCATTCAGTCTGCTTGCCATCACCTCGTAGAAACTCGGATCGATGTAGAGCTGGCGATCGCCAGGGCAGTAGAACGGGCCGACCGACGACGGCGCCTGCCCGCACGCCGTGCTTACCATGTCGGCGAAAACCACCAGCGTCGGATCCTGATAGGCCCCTGGGCTCGCGCCGTAATTGGGCAGCCGCCCCTGCTGGAACTGCGCACGCCACACATCCTCGGTCGAGCCCAGCACGACGCGTGAGAAATCGCAGGCCTGCGCGTTGGCGTCGCAAACGCCGCCTTCGCCCGACGCAGACTGCGTTTGCCCGGCTGGAGCGCCGAGCAATTGCCCGAACACGACGTCGCGCAGACCGAACGGATTGAAGAAATACACCCCCGCCAGCAGCACGATCACCAGCAGCGCGCCGCGGATGCCGAGCCTGCGCAGCACCGCAAACAGCGCCATCGCGCCCAGCCCGCCGGCCGCCGCGCCGCCTCTGCCACGGCCGCGATCCTCGAAATTGTCCGAACGGCGCTGGTCGTCGATGCGCATGAGCCTGCTCCCAAGCCTCTTGGTGTCTTAAGCGGTCGTCCTTAAACCATGCGCGCGTCGATGGGGAGTGCCTAGTCTTCTGCGAACAGATCAGCTTGGCCGGAGCTGCTCGGTGGAGCGCGGAATTGGCTGCAATCCAGCGGCAACCGCTGTGTGTCGAGCCCCAACCGGCGCGCTGCATGTGCGAAGCGGTCGGCGATCAGGCGCGCGTACGGGCCGACGCCGCGCTGGCGCTTGCCCCATTCGGGATCGTAATCGCGCCCGCCCCGCATCTCCCGCACCCGCGCCATCACCCGCGCAGCACGGTCGGGAAAGCTCTGCGCGAGCCATTCGCGGAACAGGTCCTTGATCTCGAGCGGCAGCCTCAGCACCACGTAGCCGGCGCTCGTCGCTCCCGCTCGCGCCGCCTCTTCCAGAATGGCTTCGATTTCGCTGTCGTTGATGCATGGAATGATCGGCGCAACCATCACTGTTGTGGGAACACCGGCCGCCGCCAGCGCCCGGATCGTCTCGAGGCGACGGTGAGGCGCGGCAGCCCGCGGCTCCATCACCCGCGCAATGCGCCGATCGAGAGTGGTTACGGAAATCGCCGCCGCTGCGAGGCCGCGCGCGGCCAAGCGCGAGAGGATATCGGTATCGCGCATCACCAGCTGTGATTTTGTTATGAGCGCCACTGGATGGCGCCATCGCTCCATGACGTCCAGGATCGCGCGCGTCACGCCATAGCGGCGCTCGATGGGCTGGTAGATGTCGGTAACGCCGCCCAGCATGATGGTGCGCGGCCGATAGCTCGGCTTGACGAAAGCCGCCTCGAGCAGCGAAGCCGCGTTGGGCTTTACGAACAACTTGGTTTCGAAGTCGAGGCCCGGCGACAGCCCGACATAGGCGTGGTTTGGCCGCGCGTAGCAATAGATGCAGCCGTGCTCGCAGCCCCGGTACGGATTGATCGAGCGATCAAAGGAAATGTCGGGGCTTTGGTTGGTCGAGATGATGGATTTCGCGGCTTCCACGGCCACCACCGTCGCAAGCGGGGCAGCGCCCTCGCCGGCCCAGCCATCGTCATAAGCTTCTCGCTCAAACTGCTCATAGCGCCCGCTGGCGTTGGAGCGGGCGCCGCGGCCGCGCAAGGGAGTTTGGGTCATCGATCTCTGTCTAGCGGCTTGAGCGAACACAACAAGAACATTCGGGGCGCGAAAAAGGGCGTGGGTAGCGATCCCACGCCCTTCAGCTTTCTGGATTTAGCATTGTTCTCTCGATGTTGCGCCCGATCAGGCCACGATCAGGGTCGCTTGCTTCAGCGTTGCATAGGCGATCGGCGCGAACACCAAAAGCGCTGCAACGATGCTGTAGAAGCGGGTCATGTTCAGCTCCGTTGTTTGCTCGGATCACCATTGATCCGATGCGCAGACCCTAAACAGGCGTTGACCCTGTCGCTGTGACGGCGGGCACGCGCACGCACAGCTCCTGGCGCGCGAACCACCGTCCCGGACTTCCCCGAACGGGCGAAGCTTGGACCGCCCGGGTGTGGACTATGGTTAATACGGTGCTCTGTTACGGACGTGTCGGCGTGTCCACGCAGCGCGTCCGCAATTACCGAGCACGCGAAAAGGGGGAAACCAATGCGTAGCCTTGTTTTCGGCATCGCCGCCCTGTTGGCCGTGGCGACGCCGAGCCTTGCGGCCGCCGAAACCGGCGGCTGGATTAAGTTCACCTACGCCTCGATCGAGGCCGATGGCGACGACCGCGATTACGACGACTATGAAGACTATTACTACGATCAAACTGATGCGGACAACGCCATCGCACTGAGCGGCGTCGTCATCACCGACGTGTCCGACCGCTGGCGCATCCAGTTCAACGCCGCCAGCTCAGACACCGACGCCAATTTCTACGGCTCCGAGTTTTCGGTCGGGCACAGCCAGGTGGAAGTTCACGCCACCTACGCCGCCGGTCCTTGGGATGTCGGCGCCTTCACGGGCATGTTCAACAATGACGGCCATAGCTTCTATGAGTATGGCGTCGAAGCGGCCGTGAATTTCGAGCGCGGCGAGATCGCCGCGAGCGTCGCCGGGGCCACCAGCCCAAATAGCGACTTCTACGATGACATCACCACGGTGCACGCCGAAGGCACGTTCTACCTGACCGAGCACATCGCACTCGGCGCCTCGGCCTGGCAGACCAATGTCGGCCGCTACGGTTACGGCTATTACTATGGCGAGGACGCCGAGGTCACCTCCTACAGCGTGCACGCCGCTTACAGCATTCCCAACACCGACTTCACCGTTGCCGTAGGCTATCGCGCCGCCGACAGCGACGAGGGCGGCGACACCGACTTCATCGGCCTGTCGCTCGCCTGGAGCTTCGGCGAAGGGGCGGCAGGTCGGCGGATGCCGGGCGCCGACGCCCTCATTCCGGACGCTATCGCCACGCTCGGCTACGACTACATCAGCTGAGCAAACGCAGAGATCAGACACTTCAGCGCCCCGGTTCGCCGGGGCGCTTTCTTTTTCACATGAACGCCATGTCGCGCTCGAAGCTGCGGAAGCGGCGCCCGCCATCGACATAGATCGTCTGCCCCGTCACCGCCTCGTTCTCGATCAGGAAGCGCGCCGCCGCGGCGACATCCTCCGGCGTCGGGCCCCGCTCCAGCGGCACGTCATCGTGCAGGCGCTGAAACGCCGCGTCGCTTTGTCCAGGCGCTGGCAGCACGTAGCCAGGCGCCACCGCATTGACGCGAACTCGCGGCGCCAGCGCGCGCGCCAACAGCTCCGTGGCCCCCGCCAGCGCATATTTCGAAAGCGTGTAGGAAAAGTGGTCCGGATAGGGATTGGCGAGTTTGAAATCGAGAAAGTTGACCACCGCGCCGCGCCCACCCTCAGGCAACGCCCCCGCCAGCGCGCGCGACAGCGCCACCGGCGCATAGGCGTTCAAAGCCATGTGCCGGTCCAGCGTCTCAAGCGTTGAACTCGTGCTATCGTCGTGGTCGAAGATCGCCGCGCAATTGACCAACGCGGTCAATGGCGCGCCTGCCGCCGCCTTCGCCGCGTCAGCAAGGCCTTGCAGCGCAGCGGTGTCGGCAAGATCGGCGGCGACGACAGCGCTGCCGCCGCCCAGCGCGCGCACCGCCTCTGCAACGGCCTCCGCTTCCTTCTCAGAGGCGCGATAATGAATCACCACGCCCCATCCGCCGCGCGCCAATTCGAGCGCCACAGCTTTACCGAGACGCTGCCCCGCGCCGGTGACGAGCGCCCATCTCATGCGCGCTCCCTGCGGATCGTCACCGCCACCATCCCGTCGCCCGCCAGGACCGAGGGCTTCTTCACCGTCACTTCGACCCAGTGGGCGCGGGCGCTCAGAGACAGGCAATAGGCCGCCACACGATCGGCAAGCGTTTCGATCAGCTGTGTGGGTCCGCAAAGGCCCTCGCGCACGAACGCGATGATGTCCGCGTAGTCGATGGTGGCCGAGATACGGTCGTGGCCGTCGCCAAACGCCGGCGGCGAGCTAAGGGCGAGCGCCACCGACACCCGCACCTCCTGGGAATGCGCGCGCTCGGAATCAGGTACGCCCACCTGCACCAGCGCCCTGGCGTCATCGACGCGAATGATCTGCAAGTCGGCCATGAGCAGAGCTTAGCCCGCGCCGCATCCTGCGAACAGACGCGCGCCTGCAAAATGCAAACGCCCCGGCCTATTGGGCCGGGGCGTCGCGCAGCAAACAACGTTGCTTAGAACAACAAGATTGCGTCGTCGTAGGTGCGGCGGGCGCCGTTCAGGCTCGCGCCCGACTGGCTGCGCTCACGCTCCGTGCTGGTGCCGAAATTGTAGGCCAGCGAGAGCTTCCACACGTCGATGTCACTGCCATCAGCGTCGATGTTCTCGTAGCCGGCGCCAAGCGTGAAGTTGGTGCTGTCCGGGCGCCAGGCGCCGCCGACGCCCAGGCGGGTGAAGTCGACATCGCTGCCGACGCCGTCGGCCTCGGTGTAGCCGACAAGGCCGGTCAGGCCCAGATTGTCGGTGAAAAACCAGGTCGCGTCGGCGCTGACATTGGTGGTGCTGACGTCGAAGCTGTCGAAGTCGGCGTGACCGATCGAGCCATTGATGGTCGCGCGGTCAAAGTAGATTTGGCCGCCAATGCCAATGTTGGTGGTGCTGGCCGAGAACAGTTCGCCGAGTCCGGCAAAGCCGTAAAATGCCCAGCCGTCGGTGCGCACGCCCGCAGTCACCGCGCCATAGCCCGCGCCGATGCTGCTGCCGCCCGCTTCAAGACGCTCGCTGGCGGCGTCGAATTGAACGACCCAATTGCCGTGGCCGGTCGGATTGATGAAGGCGCCGTTGAGGCCGTAGATGTCGAGATCGCCGAAGTCGGTTTCGAGATTGCCGATCGACACGCCAATGTCGCCGCTTTGCGCGGACGCCATGCCTGGCGCCACAACGGCGAGTGCAGCCGCAGCGCCCAGAAGATACTTTCTCATGCTCTTATCCCCTTAGACTCATAATCCAGGGCTGCCGTTGGCAAGAGTCCGCGGGCCATTGCGCACTGGAGACGATGCGGGCATTAACAACGGGTACCGTTAACAGAGCGTAAGCAGCGCAATGGCGTTGCCGAGGGGCGACTGAGTGTGTCTGAGTTACAACTGATCGTTTGGGGCGCCACTGGCTTTACCGGCCGTCTCGTCGCCGAACACTTAATGCGCCGTTACGGCGCTCATGGGGAAGTACGTTGGGCGATGGCGGGGCGCGATCGCGCCAAGCTCGAAGCCGTGCGCGCCGAGATCGGCGCGCCCGATACGTTGCCACTGATCGTGGCCGACGCCTCCGACGCGGGCGCGCTCGCCGCCATGGTAAAGCGCACGCACGCGGTCATCACCACGGTCGGTCCCTATCAGCGCTACGGCGAGCCGCTGCTGGCGGCATGCGCCCAAGCTGGAACCGACTACGCCGATCTTTGCGGCGAGCCGAATTGGATGGCGGCGATGATCGCCAAGTACGAACCTGCGGCCAAGCAAAGCGGCGCCCGCATCACCTTCTCCTGCGGCTTCGATTCCATCCCGTTCGATTGCGGCGTGTGGTTTCTGCAGCAAGAAGCGGTACGCCGCTTCGGCATGCCGCTACCGAGGGTGCGCGGCCGCGTGCGTAAGATGAAGGGCACGTTCTCCGGCGGCACCATGGCGTCGATGC
>CAZNTI010000069.1:5080-8258 GCA_964575885.1 uncultured Terricaulis sp. | reverse complement strand
GGCGGCGCTTACGTCTGCGTCCGCGCGCGCACGGTCGGCGGCGCCGGCGCGATCGATGTTGCCGCGTGCATCGGTCAAGAACACGACCAGCGGCGAGCGGCCCTTGCCGCGCTCCCTCGAAGCCAGCGCCGTCGCCGCATCGATCGCAGATGCGAGCGGGGTGGCCCCGCCGCCCGGCAAGACCGCAAGCGCGCGCTTGGCCCGCGCGAGCGACCGCGTAGGCGCCAAAGTCAGCGCGGCGGCGCGGTCGCGAAAGGTGATCAGCGCCACCCGCGCGCGGGTGACGTAGGCGTCCGCGAGCAAGGTTTCGATCGCACCCTTGGCCTCGCCCAGGCGATGCAGCGCCGTCGATCCCGACGCGTCGATGACAAACACAATCGTGGTCTGCAAGCGATCGACGTAGCGGCGCAGACGAAAGTCGCCGCGCCGGACCAGGACGGGCGCGAGACTTTCGGGGCGCTCGCGCCGGCGCAGGCCTTGCCATGGCGCTGCCGCGCGCAGCGTCGCCACAAGATCGAGGCGCTCGCCGCTCCCGAAGGCGCCAGGACGCGACGCCGCCGGGCGCCCGCGGCGTGCGCGTTTAACGAGAGCGCCTGCCCCCCGCGAGCGCGCTTGCGCGCGCGCCGAGCGGGCGTGGGCCAGGCCGTCCAGAAACCCTGCAGGCAGCGCTGAACGCACGGCGTCGACCAAACGCTCTCCGATCGCGTCGGCGCTAAGGCCTGCCTCGCCGGGCGCGGCTGCGTCCTCATGCGGCGACGGTTCGGGAGGCGCGGGATCGTCTGGGGCTTGGCGGGCGCGCGGGGCCAGCACCAAAGCGCCCGCAAGGCGCCAATCGGCTTCGTTTGGCGCGCTGCGCCCGGCCAAAGCCGCGGCCGCGCGCACGGCCCGGAGCATGAACAGAGCCGCACGCGTCGAGCCGACGCCAAACGCCGCGCATGCGGCGCAAATCGCCTCGAGGTCGCGGTCTGTCAGCGGCGGCAATTGCTTGAGACGCGCGCGCGCGCGTTCGATTTCGGCGTACGGAACCGGCGTTGCGCGTTGAGCCAGTTGGTCGGCCTGGATGTGAAACCCCAGACGCTCGGTCAAAGCCGCCGCCGCCGCCTCGCCGTCCTCGCCTTCGTCGCAGGCGATGACGAGCGGCGCGCCTTCGTCGTCCAAGGCTTGCGCGAGACGCGCGGCCGCGCCGAGCGGCCAGCGTTCAGCCATCGCCATCACCAGAACCCCGCCCCTGGCCGCCTCAACCAGGCCGGCCCGCGGCGTCCGGCGCCCCAGCGCCAGACTGGCGGCGAGATCGACGCCGCCGAACAGCGCTTCCTCGTCAGCGTGCGCAGGCGCACGCGCAAACGCCGCCTGCGGCGACGTCATGCTCTTCAAGGCTGCGAGCCATGCCTCGCGGCCTGGCGATGGCTGTCCGCAGAGCAGCGCGCCCTTGAGGCCCTCAGGATCGATCGCCAACAACGCGGCGCCGGCGAGAGCGGCGCTGGCGCCGTCGGGCGCGGACCCGTTCATCCCAAGACGTCCGCCAGCGCACGTTCGATGCGCGCGCGCGAGCCGACATCGTCAAGCGGGTTGCGCCGCAGGCGATGCTGCAGAGCGAAGGGCGCCGCTCGCTTCACATGCACGCGCGTCGCCTCGCGTTCGCCGCCCAAAGCCGCGAGCGCGCGCGCGGCGCGCACCAACGTAAGCTCGCCTCTCAATCCATCGACCTGGGCGGCGCTGCACAAGCGCGCGCAATCGCCGATCACCGCATCGTCGACGCTGACATCGCCAAGCGCGGCTCTGGCGCTGACGATAGCGTCACGGGTTTGGCGTTCGCGGGCGCTCCACTGCGCCACGAACCCCTCTCTATCGCGCTCAAAGCTGTCGCGGTTCTTGACGATCTGAACCCGCACGGCGATCTCGCCCGGCGTTTTGACCTCAACGCATAGTCCGAAGCGATCCAGGAGCTGGGGACGCAGTTCGCCCTCTTCGGGATTGCCGCTGCCGATCAGCACGAAGCGCGCGGGGTGGCGCACGCTCAGACCTTCGCGCTCGACCAGATTCTCCCCCGAGGCGGCGCTGTCGAGCAGCAGATCGACCAGATGATCCTCGAGCAGATTGACCTCGTCGATATAAAGAAAGCCCCGGTGCGCCCTGGCCAAAAGGCCGGGCTCGAATCGCTTTTCGCCACGCGCCAGCGCCGCTTCGAGGTCGAGGGCGCCGACGATGCGGTCTTCGGTTGCGCCGAGCGGCAAGTCGACAACCGGCGTCGCCAGGGTTTCGGTGACCGGGGCGCTCTTGCCCGCGCGCGACGGGCAATCGGGCGTGCAAGCGCCCGCGTCGGTCACCGGGTCACAATGGAAGGCGCAGCCTTTGACGGCGGTGAGCGGCGGCAGCAAACCCGCAAGCGCGCGCACGGCCGTAGATTTTCCGGTGCCGCGATCGCCAAACACCATCACGCCGCCGATGCCCGGGTCGACCGCGGCGATCAGCAGCGCTTCTTTCATCTCGTCTTGACCGACGATTGCTGAGAACGGGAATGGTCGCGCCATGGCCTTCGATAACCCAGGCGCCGGCGAGCGTCCACTCGCTGCAACCCCCGCGCCGCTCAAGACCCGCATCGTACGCCGCACGAGCAACGCGACCCAAGGGGAGCAGCAGCGGCTGCGGCGGCGTAGGCCCGACAGGACTCGAACCTGTAACCAGACCGTTATGAGCGGCCGGCTCTAACCATTGAGCTACGGGCCCCCAATGCCGACGAACGGGCTTTTGCGATGGGCGGTCGCGGGCGTCAAGCCTTGGGCCCTGCTACGCATCGGCGTAAGCGCAGCCCGCACCGCCGCCAGGCGTCACGCGCCGACGTCTTATTGAAGATAGCCTTCAATGTGAATCTTGCCAGTCGCAAGATTCACTGTCCCGACCGCCCAAACCTGCCGTGCATTGATCCAGGCAAGGCTTTCCCAAGCCGTGAGCAAGTTTACGTTTTCAGAGAGGTCAAGCACCGGCTCGCCGTTGCGCAGCACGCCCACGCCGCTCGCCATGAGCGCGATGCGGCGCCCGTCATCGGCTTCGATCACGCCGCGAATGTTGAGTTCGACACACCCGTCGGGGCGCATGTAAGCGTAGTCGACGCCGCTGACGCGCCCCGACAATCGTCCCGTTGCCGGGCCGGCGAACGCAACGTCGAAGCGCGCGCCTT